>CAYWCH010000040.1:0-6700 GCA_964456715.1 uncultured Anaerolinea sp.
CCGCTTTCATAACCAGATTCCAACATCCAGTCCATGATCTGTTTTTCCCAATCGCCGCTGATCTCGTTGCCGCTCATGGAAAACACCGCGTATTGTGTGGCTGGCAAATGTTTGACCAATAATTCCGCTGGCAATTCTGATATTCGATTCAGATCAAAGTCCATTCCAACGAATACTTCGAATAACCCTTTTTCGTTTGTTTCTGGACCATACAGATGAACTTCGTAACATTGGCTGCTGGTCAACAGGCGTTTCACCTCAGAATTGTTTTCCAGGTAAGCATAAAGACGTTTCCAAAGAAGACCGATCTGATTATCTTCATCCCAACCGGCATGAGTATCAAATGGATCACCAAAAAAAGACATTCCCGCCATCACAATCTCTTTTGATTCGAAAATTCCGGGTTTCAACATGTTACCTCGCTTGAATATTTTCCACCCCGCCCCGCCATCTATTAGTGGGGGGGCGGGGGGAGAAGGTTCCGATAGTTTGCGATCGCAAAAAATCGCGTCAATTAATCTTGATTATCTTACATTTCGGAAAGAATTCTATCCAAAATCAGTGGCGTGGGTGGCAAAATAATCTCCGGCTTCCTCCATCCATAACGGCCACTCCTTGCACCATTCAGCGACACTGACGTCTCTAATACGGTCTGAACATGGCATGTAGGGTTTGAGATCCAGCACCGGGGTGCCGTCCAGCGCGTCAATCCAGGGCAAGGTAACCACGCCCGCTTTTTCATCGATGGCGAGGATGGGCATGATCGTGATGCCAATCGGGTTGGGACGATACTCGCTTCGGCAAGCAAATACCCCCGCTGTTGTGCCGCGTGCGTAGGGCAGTTCAGTGGACAAGATGCTTCGGTCCTGTATATTGTCGTGGTGATGCGCCCACCAGATCACCATCACATGGCTGAACTGATCCAGCAGTTTGAGCGCTTCTGTGTACTCCGGGAAAACTTGCACTTCATACTTGCCGGTTCGGTCTGATGCATTGACGCACCCAATGGGTGTGATCGTTACAGTCTTCTTCCTGTTTGTATCCATTTTTGAAACCCTCCAGATATTCAAGGATCGGTATTTGGACCGTCGAGCACAGGATACCAAATATCTCTCACCCACACTTGATAACAATTGCTGTAATTATCTGCTTGTGCTTCTGCCAAATAAACAGGCGGTTACCGGATCTGCATTCGAAAAAGCGATAAGCGTGGTCTTTTTATCAAAAACCACGCAGAATAGAATTGGGGCGAATGACCTAATGAATGTGGGGACACGACTTGTCGTGTCCCCACATTCATTTATTCTTCAACGATCTTAACGATCACTTTACCACGGGCATGGCCATTGTTCATGTAGGTGAAGGCCTGTGGGGTCTCAGCTAGCGGAACGACGCGATCGATCACAGGCTTGAGCTTGCCTTCAGCCACCCATTGAGCGAGGGTTTCAAGATCTGCCACGCACGGCTTGGCGTTCAACAGGATCATTTTCTTGCGGCTGCCCGAATATATCCAATTGGTGGCCATCAAACTGATGAGCTGCGAGAGACCGCCGCCAACCATGACTAAATATCCATCTGGTTTCAATAATCTGCGGTAGGTGCCAATTGTCTGGATGCCGTGGTTGGCCATCAGCAGGTCGAAACGCTTTTCAAGACGGGTAAAATCCTCTTTCGAATAATCCACCATCCGATCAGCCCCCAATGAGCGGATCAACTCCACGTTCTTCGGACCGCAAACCGCGGTGATCTCGGCGTTATAAAGTTTGGCGATTTGCATGGCAAATGTACCCACGCCACCGCTCGCGCCCACGATCAACACCTGACTTCCAGCGTTTAGCTTCTTGTAGTCGCGCAGGCCTTGCAGGGCGGTGATGGCCGCGATGGGCAGTGAAGCCGCATCGATGAAGCTGACCGCATCAGGGATGCGTGCCAACAGCTTTTCGGGAGCGGTGGCGTATTCCGCGAATCCGCCAAACCCAGCGGCAAGAATATCACCGAAGACTCTATCACCGATTTTCAAGCGGGTGATGTTCTTCCCCACCGCTTCGATTACCCCGGCGATATCAGCGCCGTAAACGTTGTTCCTGGCCTTGATGCCATAGCGCACGGAGCGGTAATCCGCGGCGTTAATGGAGCAGGCATGTACCTTGACCAGCACTTCATCATCCGTTGGTACGGGTTTGTCGATCTCTTGCATGGTCATGAGTTCCGATTTGTTGGATCGATTGCATACGATAGCTTTCATAAAGTGACTCCTATAAGGAAAAGTACAGTAATGTCGCACAATTTATTTATGTGTCTCATTTCTTATTCATCCAAAACTGATGCTTTTACCGGGTTGAATCCTTTGAAGATCATCCAACCAGCCATGAACAATTCTTGAAGGAATATGGGCATACTGAAAATAAATTGAAGTCGGACAAAATCCGGGTTGATGAAGTTCAATGTGGTTGAGATCATCGATAAACTAATTCCGATGAATCCCCAAATACTGATCCAGCGAGGCAGCAGTTTATATTGATAGAAGATCCAGTAATACATGAAAGCAGCAATGCACCAGGGGATCAACATGGCTCCAGCGTTCAACCAATCCATGCCGGCTTTGAGAACGGACGCGACGGGTTCAAAAGCAGCGATATTCTGCATTCCAGACAGGGTCAAGCTTTGTCCGGTAGCAACCAGCAGGAAGATGATCATGGCGAGCAGGATTTCGAGCATGCCTTCGATCAATCTGAAGCTGACAGCTCCGATCGCCAATCCAGGGCTAAATTTTTTCAGTACGGGGTACAAAGCCGGGGCGATGGCGGCGCAAGACAGCCCCATGAGCAGGATCAGCAATCCTCCCACTGATACTTGTTTTTGATTTTCTGCGATTTTGACCAGAAAGTCTGAAGCAGTAAAGCTGGGGTTTAGAAACGAGCCTGAGAAGATGCCAAAGGCGGTTCCCAGAATGAACAGAATTCCAATGAGTACTGCGTTTTTTCGAGCGAAAGTGATCATGATATTATTCCTTATTTTCATATCCAAATACTTCGTTGATCTGTACTCCGAAAACATCCGCGATGCGAAAGGCAAGCTCAAGTGAAGGGGAGTATTTTCCGGCCTCGATGGCGATGATGGTCTGCCTGGAAGCCCCGGCTTTTTCAGCCAGTTCCTGCTGGGTCATTTCGTTGGCAAAAAAACGCAGCTTGCGAATGTTGTTGGTGATCTCGAATTTTTTAGGCATGCCAGACACCTCTTCGGTAGAAGGCCAGTTGAACGAATCCTTCAATGATCGAACCCAGGCTCATCGTGACAAAGAGGATGTTCAGCATCACGACGGGAGAGTACTTTAGGACGATGGCTACCAAAGCCAGCAGGAATCCGCCTCCGGCAATACCAAAGCCAACTTTACTGGCTTTTAGCTCGATCAGTTTGTCGCGCTCATCTTCGATCATTTCAGTGCCAATAGTCTTTTCAATTTCCTTGTCGTCGCATTCCATGTTGTGTATTTTTTCCTTAATGGCGATGGAGATTGACAGTAGAATGTGGAAGATGATCTGGATGATGATGCTGGCGCCGACGCCGATACCGATGAAGATCAGCATGCTGACCGCCCACGGCTTGAGATCGCCCGGTGTCAATGCCTGTAAATGGATGGGATTGAATGCATAAAGGCAGTAGGCTGCCAAAACAAGCAGTCCGGTGACAATGGTGGTGATGGTTCTTTTTTCCTGGTAAGACATATTACAACTCCTTTTTCAATCTGTTTATTATTGTTGACATATAGTACAATAAAATATACGAGATGTCAAGTATATATTACACTATGTACTAAAATAATGACATTGCTCTTAACCCAACTTTGTAGTTCTTTTGATTATTCTTGGCAGCAATTTTTGAAAGAACCTAATTTTTAGTCTTCATATTTGGGTAGTGGTTCGAATACTCTGGCGAGTATGATGTACCGCTATCGGGGGATTCATCCAATCCCTGCTACAAAAAGACACTCGAATGAGTGTCTTTTTTCAACAAAGAAAACCTTCATTTATCCTGGCTTGCTTGAGCTCAGGTGTTTGAGCTTCTCTGGCATATTGAACCGTTTTAGTTCTTCTTCTGAAAAAGCGTTCTCAGATTTTTTATCTTTGAACAATTGCAGGGGAAGAAAAACCACCACAGTAGCAAGCAACAAGAATCCAATACCTGCGATCCAATGCCAGGGTTGAATCAATCCATTCGAATACACATACCATATGTAATAAAAACCAATGGGCAGGTGGAGGAAGACCACTGCAGCCAAACCCGGGTTATACCAGGATTTCATTTTTATGTTTGCCATCACTCCATGAAACAAGATTTGGGCCATACCAAAAAGCACTTGAGCCAGCCCGAGCCAGATCAGGTTTGGATAAAAGATTGGCAGAATATAAAACGGATAACCATTAACAACATTGACAAAGAAGCAGCTTTTGCGGTTAAGCAGATATCTGTCTGGAACTTCCTTCTCACCGATTATGACTGAATTCATGATCGCTGGAAAACCACCAGGAAGTGCATACTCTTCAAATTGATGAACCAACAAAGCCATGAAACTCAATGTAAGGATTTTGCTCAATGGGTTGAAACCCTCACCAAAAAACCCGACCACAAAGGCTAACACAACAAATATCACCCCGCCGATGTAATACCAGTTCTTGCTGTAAAATTTGAAAAATTTCATCGATCCCTCCAAATTTCTTATGGATTATGAATTCTTGATTTGCTCAACTTGATTTTTGGCGAAGCCATACATCTCAGCTTCAGCAAATGGATACCTGGATGCTCTATTCATCGCTAAAACCCTGATCGGAATTGCGAACAATAACAACCCCGCCAGAATGGCTCCAAGTAAACCGAAAATATAAGTTCCAGCACTTGCAAGGTGATTGGTGGCTACATACCAGATGTAATACGCCCCAATGGGCAATTGCAGAAAAACAGTTGCGCCGAGACCCGGGTTGTAAATGCTTTTCAGTTTGAGATTCTCTACAATCCCATGGGCAAAAATCTGCACCATGGCCAGCATCACCTGGGCAAGACCAAGCCAGATCAGCTCCGGAAAAAATACAGGGATGATGTAGAAGGGATAGGTCAGAAGGACATTGCTGATCCAACATTGATTGGCATTTAGGGGGTACCGATCAGGTGCTTTTTTCTCTCCAAACATCACAATATTGGTGATAGAAGGAAATCCACCGGGCAGGGCGTACTCTTCGAATTGGTGGACCAGCATTGCCATAAAACTAAAGATCAGGATGACTTGAACACGGCTGAATAGGTTGCCCCAAAAACCCATGAAGAATGAGAGAGCAATAAATAGAATACCGCCAATGTAATACCAGTTCCGACGCCAGAATTTCATATGTCCATTCCTCCGATGTTTGCGTATTGTTCCGACAATGTGTCGGATAAATAAAGTATTGTCATTTCATTCCCTACATCAACCGTCAATCATCGCCAGACTGTTGAATAATCGCTTATTGGAAGGCTTTAAGCGCATAATAAAGCATCTCGAAGCAAAGCAATCGTGCCGACCACCTGAATGTTCAGTTCCGTTTGATACAGATTCTATAACCATCGTGAACACCTCTGAATCAGAGGCGTTCGTGGAAATATCAAAAAACAGAGAATGGCTCGGATCAAACCTTTTTTGTGCTCAATTTATCCATTTTTTCACGGACATGGAAACGCTCCATTTCAACCAGGTCAAATGAATATTTTGAATTTCGATCAGCCAACACTCGGTACGTCAAACCACCGACGATACCTCCCGCAACAAATACCAAATAGATGATCGCAAATATCCAATCAGTTGACTTAACCAGATCATTGGAAATGATATACCAGATGTAATATATCCCGATCGGAAAGTGGAGAAACACCACTGCGCCGAGGCCCGGATTATAGATCGACTTGAGTTTGTAATTCGTCATAATCCCATGAACGAGGAACTGCGCAAATCCCATTAACATCGGCGCCAGTCCGAGCCAGATTACACGCGGGAGAAACACTGGAAGTAAATACACGGTATAGGTAACGAGCACATTGGTGATCATTGCTGAATTCTGATTCAGCGGATACCGTTCAGGTAAATCACTTTTTTGCAGAGCCATATTCATAATCGCCGGTTCTCCACCTGGGTAACCATACTCTTCGTACTGATGCACCAAGATCGCGATAAAGCTCATCAGTTGTATGCGGACCAACATTTCTAATTGGTTCCAAAAGATCGCCAGGCAGGCTGCTGCGCCAATCGCAATGATCCCTCCGATATCATACCAATGCCTTCTTAAGAATTTCATTTATTCTCCTCAGGGTTTATATTGTTTTTTGCATTCGACTCGATACGTTCGGCGGGGTCCCATCACACGCTGATGAGAGATATTCCGGATTATGCGCGGGCATTCCTCATATTTTTCATGATTTTGGGTATTTCGCTAATTTTTATGTTGAGGCTTTTAAAGATCAGGACTTCCATCAGTGCAAAGCATGCAATCATATATAGAAACCCAAACAACCAATCTGAAAATGTAGCAAGTCCATTCCTGGTAACATAAACGAATGCATATGCTGCAATCGGCACCTCCAACCAGGCCGTGATCATTCCTGGAGTGTAAAAATGCGGCCTATGGAAGATTCTTACTCCCACCGTATGGAAGAATCCCTCCAACAAACCAAGAAA
>CAYWCH010000040.1:6728-8122 GCA_964456715.1 uncultured Anaerolinea sp.
CAATGGAATAAAATACAACAACATAACCGTAAAGGCAACGCTAATACGATCAAGATTGCGATCTTCAGGTTCCTTGACACCCATTCGAGTCCACATCATATCCTCAAAGCCCCCTGGGAACCGCTTTTCTTCCCACTCATGAAGTATGGCGATAATAAATAACAAGCCGACCAACCTTTGCAAAGCCTGCAGCGCAGTCCAGTTCATAATGAGGAAGATAGCCACCCCTACAGTGAGAATGCTCAATAACTCCAAGTGAAATTTGAGGATAAACCCCTTCATTATGAAATACCTCCTATTCTTCATTTATCCGACACATTGTTGGACAGTTAGAGTATAATGCGGCAGAATACAAACATCAACCGTCAACTTTTTATTGAATGTCGGATAATGTCGAAGTATAAGGAGATGCCCCTGTGAAAAAGAATCCTGAAGCAACCGCTTTAACCAAAGAAAACCTCATGCAAGCCTTTTGGAACCTGTATTGTCAGAAAAAGATCGAGGCTATCTCCATCAAGGAGATCACGGATCAAGCTGGCTATCATCGTAGTACTTTCTACGAGTATTTTGTCGATATTTATGATGTATTAACCCAGTTGGAGGAGTCTCTACTAACATATATTAAGGACGAAGTCGTAAAGAATTTGGGTGTTTTCCAAAATGAGGATTTCATCCAGGGGATGGCTAATCTGTATGATTCCAGGGGAAAATACCTTAGTGTGCTGCTGGGGAAAAACGGGGATCCAGACTTCGCAAAATGTCATGCGTCCGGCATTGCTGCAAGCATTCGGTCTATCGGAAAGCAACGTTCATGCTGCATATATATTTGAGTTTGGGTTTTCTGCGATCCTTTCGACGATCACTTATTGGTATCAAAGGAATAAGGATCTTCCCTCCAAAGAGTTGATTATTCTGATGCGTTACATGTTAATGAGCGGCATTTATCCGGAAATCCTAAAAATTTCAGCGGTTGCATAATTCCGTTACCGATCGAATTATCGATTAACATTGTTGTCCAGGGTTTGTAAAATCCTTGATGAATTATCCAAATACAAGAGGCACAATTTCAAATCCTTTGCACGCAATCTGCAAAGGATTAAAGGGTATTTATATATATCCACAGCTTTCCCGGCTAGATCAATTTGGGCAATTTCGCCTTTATCTCTTTTGTAAGTGTTTTCCTCGTTTGATCAGAGAGGGCTGAGGCAACCCGGGTGAGCAGGGATTTGGTTTTTGGGTCCATTTTGGAATACTTGAGCAGGACATTCTTAATGTCTTTTACGTTTTGCTGCGGATCGAGCCGGATGGCGGCTCCCTCGGATGCCCCGAGGATCTCAAAGAACGCATCGAGGAAAAGTTCTCTTTGCGGAACCGGGATATCCGTCAACCAGCTC
>CAYWCH010000040.1:8132-14363 GCA_964456715.1 uncultured Anaerolinea sp.
GTGTTTTTTCGGTTAATTTGGCGGTTTTGGAAAGCTCCCCAGGCACGAACTTGTTTCGCTCCACTTCCCAATTGAAGGCGTTATGCTGATTCATTCCCCGGCTCAAGCTGGAGATGATGGTTTGTTCACCGAAGGAATCCAGTAACAACCCCACCATGGAATCCACTGGGAGATAGTTTACGACCTTTTTTTCGACTTTGGCGAACGAATCACGCCTTGTCACCGAAAAATCAAAGCCGGGACCGTCAAAATTGATGATCCTCGAAATTCTCAATTGGAGCAGGGAATTCACATGCGTTCCCGCATATACAGCGAGGTTCCCGCCTTTTGAATGGCCGCAGATGATGAACCGACCCGTAAACAGGTTGATCGAGCGCTCCAGGTATTTGCAGGCAGATTCCTGGGCGGGAATCTTTTCGAGGTAAGCCAATTGGAAATCTTCCTTCCAGCCCATCACAGAATTATCGGTACCGCGAAAGGCAATGACCTTGTCATTTGCGGAGGTGTTCAATGCGTACATGACTGCGCCAAATTGCCGGCCGATCGTGAAGTCGAGGTTTCCATCGTATTTTGACATCAAGACGTCAGCAAAACGGGAACAATTCGCAGCTTGCTCCAGCAAATTCATTAATTCCAGGTTGAAAGATGCGCTTGCGGTTGAGGTAAGATTCTTCGCCTTTTCGGCGGTTTTCTGATTTATTTTCAGAAACTTATCAGCAACCTGCTTAAGCGGGAGATTTTTACTTGAATCGATACCGGGAAGGATGTCTGTAAAAGGCAGGTAACTTAATAATGAAAAGACCAGAGCATCAATATCGTTTACCGGGTCTTGCGAAAAACTGAGGTCACCCCGCCAACGCAAGTAATCGAACACAGTGCTCATGCGATCCTCCATCCAATTTGTCTGGTTTTATAAACGGTTATTTGCAAATCAACAATTGACTCAAACGAGTATCACCCATTTTAATCTAATTTACCGATCGAATGTGCTTCTGTATTCAAATTCAAAGAATTGTTGTTTGTTATGACTATTGTTCGTATTCGTTCTTTGTGCCCGATTTTTCTTTGGGATTCTTATAAATGAAGGTATACTTTTTTTAATTCATCTGTTTGCAAAAAGCATAAATATCTGTACGCCGGAGTGAATCATGGAAGACAAGCAACTGGTTATCAGAAAGTCCATTCCGTTGGGTGCCAAGATTTGGGCGGGAATTATCATCTTCGGATTCATCGGTCAGATCACCTGGGCAGTTGAAAACTCGTACTTCTCAACATATATTCAGCAAAGGATAACCGCTGAAAGTTGGGCAACGTCCGCGACAGTCATCTTTTCTGCTGTGTTCGCGACGATCGCGTCCATTTTCGGAGGAGCCATCAGCGACCGGATCGGAAAACGCCGGCCATTTATCTGCTGGGGATACTTCGTATGGGGTTTGTTGACCATGGCTTTTGCCCTCTTCGGCGACCAGGCTTACGTGGGTGATGCCCAGTTCATCACCTCTGTGGTGATCATCTTTGTCGCAATGGATGCATTAATGTCCTTTATTGGAAGCATGGCCAACGATGCGGCATACAGCGCGTGGTTGACCGATGTTACTGATGTTACCAACCGTTCATTTGTGGACATCATTGTTGGATTGTTCCCGCTTCTTGCCATGGTGGTGATCCTGGTTGGTTTCAGTGGCATGGCTAATAGCGGACATTGGGCGTTGTTCTTCCTGATCCTTGGCGCCATTCCGACGGTCGGCGGACTTGCGGGACTTTTGTTTTTCCGTGACAGTCCGAATTTAAAACCCTCCAGAGATGGCTCTTATATGAAGCAGGTCGCTTTCGGGTTCAAATGGGAAAATATTAAAGTCAATAAAATGATCTATGTTTGCTTTCTAGCAATTATGTTCTCGAGCCTTGCCATGCAAATTTGGATGCCTTACATGATCAGCATTATCATTGATACACTGCAGATCGATTATGTGGTGCCAATCCTGGTTGTCATTTTGGCCGCATCATTGCTTGCGGTCGTAGCTGGCAAATTAATGGATAAGTACGGTAAGGAAAAGTTCTATTATCCTGTGGTGATCATAGAAGCGTTAGGCGGGCTTGTGGCCTATCTCACCAAGTTCGTGCAGGGGCAACCTGGACCAACAATGGTGTTTCTAATTATCGGCGGAACCATGATCATGGGCGGCTCGTTGATGAGCGGTGGGTTGTTTATGGCTTCCACCAGAGATTACACACCAGAGGGCAGGGCGGGTTGTTTCATGGGCATTAAAATGATCATCTGCATCATGCTCCCGATGGTGATTGGTAGTCTCGTTGACCCCGTCATCATTAAGTTCGTCGCATTGGTCCCGAGCGCGGAGTTCATCCAGGCGCATCCGACATACGCGAACAGTTACCTTTACCCGCATGAATTATTTTTGTGGGCGGGTATCATCGCGTTCCTGGTATTGATCCCGACGTTCTTCGTGAAAAGAGACACCAAACGCATCCGAAGACAAAAATTGGAAGAACTCCATCTCATTTCAAACGATTAGCATTTCGTGGTCACGATAAGAAAAAGAGAGCGCAGAATTTCAGCGTTCTCTTTTGTGTTTTTCATTAACAGAGACTTTCGTGTATTTCTTTGATGTTTTCTTTGTGAAAAGTAAGAAAAGGGATAAAATATTTTAGAAGGTATACTGTGTAAAAGTTATGTACAATAGAGAGAAAGTGAAAATATCTTCGGAGGAGAGAAATGCCATTTAATGATAATGCTCAATTGGACCCTTCACAAATTCAAGACCGCCGGGGTAGTGGCGGTGGCGGTTTTAGCGGGAGGGGCAGGCGAATCGCTTTTGGCGGTGGTGGATGCGGTTTGTTGATCCTCATTATCATTGCCATTATATTCGGATTCAACCCTCTGCAGTTACTGGGGATGACCGATATGAGCCAGGCAACCTATGAGCCATCCATGGGTGATGTTTCTGACCTGACAGCTGCTTGCCAGACCGGTGCGGACGCAAACGAACGGGAAGAATGTGCTGTTGTGGGTTATGTCAACAGCATTCAAGCTTACTGGTCTGATGTATTCGCCGCGCAGGGCATTCAATACACAGAGGCTCAAACCGTCCTTTACTCTGGTTACACGGAGGCCGCTTGCGGTTATGCCCAAAGCGCGATGGGTCCTTTCTATTGCCCGACCGACCAATCGGTTTATCTGGACATGAGTTTCTTCTCTGATCTGCAGACCCAATACGGTGCTCATGGTGGTCCATTTGCAGAGGCGTATATCCTAGCCCATGAATACGGCCATCATGTTCAGGATCTTTTCGGAATATTGGATAGCGCTGGTAATTCACAAGATGGAGCCATTTTCATCGAACTTCAGGCAGATTGTTTGGCCGGGGTTTGGATGAACCATGCTGTTGAGACTGGATATCTTGAATATATTACGTCGGCTGAAATTGCTGAAGCGCTCAACGCAGCTGCAACGGTGGGTGATGATCGCATCCAGAGACAATCTCAAGGATACATCAGCCCCGAGACCTGGACGCACGGGTCTTCCGAACAGCGTCAGGCAGCTCTCGAGGATGGTTACAATTCGGGAGATATTGAATCATGTAATACACCGGGATGGTAAATTGCGCCAGATTTCAAATCATTCTTGGATGAGAATTCACGGCGGCTTCTGTCGCCGTGAATTCATTCCCTGCTGGGTGCTTTTTCCGAACACGGATTTCCTTCAATTCTTGAAGTGGGTGGTTGCCAGATAACTTACCTACCTTGCATTAAGTAAATAGAGGTTATAAAATTGTACCAGAAAAGAAAACCCGGCATTTCAGGAGAGCTTATGAACACCACGAAGAAATCCAAATCTGAGATCAACCAGAAGGTTGATGAAATCCTGGCCAAATTAAACCTGGAAGAGAAAGTTGGTCAACTGGCCCAAGTTTCCGGCGATAATTTCATGCCCGGACCTAAAGCAGAAGACGTGATCCGCAAAGGCATGGCCGGATCGGTGTTGTGGTTGAACAACACCAAACGCTTTAACGAACTGCAGAAGATGGCCGTTGAAGAGAGCCCTTCCGGCATTCCGTTGCTGTTCGCTCTCGATGTCATCCACGGTTACCGCACCATTTTTCCGGTGCCGCTGGCGATGGCTTCCTCCTGGGATCCGAACGTTCCTGAGCAGGCACAGACCATCGCGGCACGCGAAGCTCGTGCCTCCGGTCTGCATTGGACGTTTGGACCGATGCTCGATATAGCCCGCGATGCCCGTTGGGGACGAATCGTGGAAGGCGCTGGCGAGGATCCTTTCCTCGGCGCGGCTATGGCAGCCGCCCAGGTACGTGGTTTCCAAGGTGAAGATATCTCCGACCCCGAACGCGTGGTGGCCTGTGCCAAGCATTTTGCCGGTTATGGGTACACCGAAGGCGGGCGCGATTATGACCCTGCCAATGTTTCCGAGACGCAAATGCGAAACATCGTTTTTCCGCCTTTCAAAGCCGCAGTCGATGCCGGAGTGGGCACCTTCATGGGCGCTTACATGGACCTGAACAATGTTCCGGCCAGTGGCAACCACTGGTTGTTGACCGACATCCTGAGGACCGAAATGGGCTTTGAAGGCTTCGTGGTCAGCGATGCCATGGCCATTGGTAATATGGTCATCCAGGGTCACGCCAAAGACAAGCGGGATGCTGCGGAGCGTGCCATTAACGCCGGCCTTAACATGGATATGGCCTCCAGTTCCTACATTGAAAACCTGGCTGACCTGGTTAAAGATGGTTCGGTTTCGATGGAACAACTCGATGCCATGGTGCGACCGATCCTTGCGGTCAAAGTGGCCATGGGATTGTTCGAAAAACCCTATGTTGATGAGAACTTGTTAGCTAAAGTCGTTGCCCGCGCTGATCACCGCGAGGCTTCACGCGAACTGGCCAAGCGCTCCATGGTGCTGTTGAGAAACGAAGGCGGTCTGCTGCCACTGGCGAAGACCCTGAAAAATGTCGCTGTCATTGGTCCGTTGGCCGATTCGATGGAGGCTACCGAAGGTTCGTGGATGGTGTTTGGGCACACTCCTGCGGCGGTTACCGTGCTTGAAGGTATCCGCGCCAAATTACCGGGAGCCAATATTTCATGCGCTCCGGGGCCTGAGATCAGAAGGACCATTCCCGGTCAATTCGACGAGTTTACGCCCGGAGGCATTCCGCCTGCGCAATCTCCTGAAGCTGCCGACGCAGCTTTCAAGACTGCGGTCGAAACTGCCGATAAGGCCGATGTAGTGATCATGGTGCTTGGAGAACGAGACAACATGGCCGGTGAATTTGCCTGTTCCAGTTCTCTCGATTTATCCGGACGCCAGGAAGAGTTGCTGGAAGCCGTTGTCGCTCTGGGAAAACCCGTTGTACTGGTTCTCCTCAATGGCCGTCCGCTCAGCATTACCTGGGCAGCCGAGCACGTCCCTGCCATCCTCGAAGCCTGGGAACCCGGCACTGAAGGCGGCAACGCCATTGCTGATATCCTCTTTGGCGATGCCAACCCTGGTGGTAAACTGCCGGTGACATTCCCTCGCAGCGGTGGTCAATGCCCGCTTTATTACGCGCACACACTCTCGCATTTACCTGAGAGCCACCCGCAATACAAATCACGATATTGGAACGAACCCACCACACCTTTGTACCCGTTTGGTTTTGGTCTGAGCTATACCACCTTCGAGATCAACAACCTGAAGCTCTCAGAATCGAAGATAAAGGTGGGACAAACCTTCACCCTTTCCGTAGATGTTGCCAACACCGGCAAGGTCGAGGGCGATGAGGTCGTTCAGCTTTACATCCATCAAAAGTGGGGGACTGATTCACGCCCCATGCGAGAGCTCAAGGGATTCAAACGCATCAGCCTTCGCCCGGGCGAGAAAAAGACCGTTGTGTTCCAGTTGGGTCCGAACGAACTGAGCTACTGGAGCACGAAAGCAGGCAAGTGTATTCAGGATGCCGCAGAATTCGATCTGTGGGTGGGCAGCGATTCGCAGGCTTCACTTCATGCGGATTTTGAAACTGTAAAGTAAGTTGGATTGGAACTCATCGAGAGGCACCCAAAGAGGTGCCTCTCGATCATTAATTGCCGCATTTCCGCCAAAAACAAATATAACAATAATCATCAGTAATATCAGATTGGCCAAAACCTATTGACTTTGGATATAAAACTTGCTATATTATGTGAAGTATGGTATAATATAAAGGAATTTTAGAGTTT
>CAYWCH010000041.1:0-13874 GCA_964456715.1 uncultured Anaerolinea sp.
AGGGGAACGATCTCTTCGAAAACACCAAAGAACGCGCCCATCAGCATGAAGAAGAAGCTTACCGCCAGCAGCAGAACGTATTTGCGTCCGCCAAAGCGTTTGACGATCTTACCCAGCAGCGACTGCAGGATGCCACTTTTATCCAGTACGGCAAACGCGCTGCTCACCAGCAGGATAAAAACGATGATCGAGATGAGTTTGATGCTTTCACTGCCGTCCCGCCACAACACCTCCACCGGGGCGGTGAACCAGTGCCAGATCGCCAGCGGCGTCTGAGAGGTAAATTGGAACGAACCCGGGATGATCGTCGAGGTACTGTCGGTCGGGTTCACCCGCGAGAACGAACCGGTGGGGATAACCCGGGTGAGCACACCCGCCACCATCATCAGCAAGAAGAGAATCAAAAACGATTGAATAAACGCCTTCTTGGAAATCTGCGCACCAGCTTTTTCGTCCACGTGTTCCTCCAGGGAGATGTTCTCTATTAGTTAAATTGCATTCGGCTGAAAATATTGAGTGATTTCAGGAAGCTTGTTGACGATCAAATCGGCACCGGCCCGCCGCAGTTCGCTTTCTGTGCCAAATCCGCACAGCACACCGATGGTCTGCGCCCCGGCGGCCTTCCCTGCCAGGATATCCACGGTGGTATCACCGCCCAGAGCACCGGATCCGCGCAAGGCTTGGTATGCTCACATGTTTGCGAGGTGACCACCTGCTTGAAATACTTCCCTAGTTGAAAGCTATCCACGAAACGCTTTGTGCTGAACTCGTCGCGCGCGCTGACAATCGACAGCGGCATGCGTGCATACAACAGATCCAGCAACTCCAACGCGCCTTCCATTAACCAGAATGGGTGCTTCTTCACTTTGGCATTGCGCGCCCTTTTTTCAAAGAGGTGCGCGAAATTGTCATCCAGGCTTAATCGGTCCAACAGGTAGTAACCCATATTGAGGGGAGATTCAGTCGCCATCATCAACCACCTGGCTGCCCTGGCTCGTTCGCGTTCATTAACCAGGAAATTTAACCAACCTGAAGCCCGTGTCAGGCGATCGACCCATTCATTATCGGTGTCGCTCAAGGTGCCATCGACATCGAAACAAACGGCGCGGATGCGGTTGAGGTCCAGTGCCATGGTCTACTTCGTCCCGTACATGGCTTCAATGACTGTCTTTTGGATCGAACTGTTGGGTGCCATCAGCCAGATCATTTGTGTGCCGGTCTGGCGCATGTAAACCAGGCCGTTTTCTCTCGATTGCCAGGTGTAAATCCCATGCTCATCCTTCGCCGGGTTGCCCCATCGTGCCGTGCCGTAATCCAGGCTGGCGCTGGCAAACTCATCCAGATCATTCGAGGTGTCCCACTGGCTGATCCAGATGAACACAATCTGCGAAGAAACGGCGTCCTTATAAAAAGCGTAAACATCCCCGCCCCAACCTTCTGAAGCCAATTTAGCTTCGTCTTCGTTCAGTCGGAAAGCCGGGTCATAACCTGATCCCAGGATGAGGTAGGTGTACCATTCACCCATGGTGCTGGCTTCCACTTCCTGCCAGCTTCTGCCGAGCGCGGATTGAAAGTCCGGGAGCTCGACCTTGACTGGCACATCGTCCGGGTATTTTTCGGGATGCAGGATCTGCTCGGTGGTTACCGGGGGATTGGCGTACGCAGCATCGACAGCATCCCATCCGCCGTCAGAATAAAGTGCGTTCACAAATTCATAACCCTGGTCATAGGCAAAAATGAAGTCCAATTTCATATAAGCCGGTGCCGAGTCGTATACCGGGCTCTGGTAACTGTTTTGAAAGTCGATGATCTGCTGCAGGTCTTTTTCGGTGCCGTATCTCGAGAACCAGGTGTATTCCGAAAGCGAAGCGTCACCTTCGATCAACGCCTGCACCGCAGCACAGTATTCTGAATCAGCGCCGCATTTGGCGTCATTATACTCAAGCCCGTTCTCGAAATCGTAGTTTTGGTCTTGCAGCACATGGGTGAACTCATGGGCATAGGTCATCCGCTCCATGCCGCCAAAGGATGAATCCGAGATCACGTACATTTCCTTGGTGATATTGTCGTAATACCCGGCTACCTGTTCGGCGTATAGGTCTTTATAGAATGTAAGCAGGTTGAAATTGGGGTCGAGCAAGCCCAGCGCGCTGAGTAATTCCACGTCGCTGTCGGCGCTTTCTTGTGTATACCCCCCAAAGAATTCGGTTTCAACCTTCAGTTTCAGCTCAGCGGAGGTCATCAAAGCCCGTTGTAAAGGTTCCTTCAATTCCAGACCGCGAAAACTCGTCACCTGTTCCTGGATCTCGTCCATCTCATCGCTGACGTTGGCCGAGTGAGAGGGTATGGTGTAAGTGGTTACGTCATCTGTTTTTGTGGAGGACGGCAGCGCCGCTGCCCCAACAATGGTTACCGCGCTGGTGAGCAGGCACGCCACTACCGCGAAGGAAATCAGGGTTAACAATACTTTTTTCGACATAATGGTCTCCCTAAGTAATGGTTAATTGTACCCTCAATCATCCAATTAATAAAATTTCCGGTGAGTAGTTGAATATCGCGGAAGGACTTCGCTCGTAAATTACTGTTCTATGGTTCACCTCTTTACACATCGTGACTCTGCTTGCATTATATATCCCCGATTCAATTGATTGTTGTCGCAATCACGTTATATAATCTGTCATTCAAGAATTCTGGAGCGCGTTTGCCATGCAGATCAGTTATCTGCTCAAAGGTCTTCTCATCGGATTTTCCATTGCAGCCCCGGTCGGACCGATCGGCGTTCTGTGCATCCGCCGCACCCTGGCCGACGGCCGGCGATTTGGGCTGGCATCCGGTCTCGGCGCAGCCACCGCCGACGCCTTCTACGGCTGTATTGCCGGTTTTGGTGTGGCTTTCGTTTCGAATTTCCTCATCAGCCAGCAAATCTGGCTGCGGATATTCGGTGCCGCTTTTCTGATTTACCTGGGCGTTGAAACATTCTTGACCAAACCTGCCGCCGATGCTGCCCGGTCGAAGGGGAGCAGTCTGTTGAGCGCTTTCGGCTCCACCTTCCTGCTCACCCTCACCAATCCCATCACCATCTTCGTCTATGCAGCAGTCTTTACCGGGCTGGGGCTTGGTACCGCTGCCAGAGATTATGCTTCAGCGGCCTTGCTGGTGCTTGGTGTTTTCAGCGGTTCGGCCTTGTGGTGGGTCATACTCAGTTTCGCTGTCGGCTTGTTCCGCACCAGGGTCACACCCACCGTTCTGCTCTGGGTGAACCGTCTATCCGGTCTGGTCATCTTGGGTTTTGCCGTATATACAATTTTTGGGTTGTTCTCACAACCGGTCCCTTGACAGCCCTGTTATAATTAAGAATATAGAATATATTTTCTAATTTTCAAAACAAATGGATTTCGTTTCTTATTCGAATCTACTGCTATCGAAACCATGCGTGCTGATTTCAAACTTTTCACGGGGATGTCGAATTGTTTCGAATTGTTTTTTAAAACAATTCAAATGACTATTTCCCCATTGAACGGTTCTTTACCAACTATATATGTTGGTTTGTCACGAAAAATGGATTGACCGCCCCGCAATAGAGACATTTAGCCTTATGGCAACACAATAATTCTCCACATACCGGGCACTTCCACTTGTCAGCATCGCGGGCAGCCAGCGCATCCAGACTATTTGCCTCAATAAAGGCAATATTCTCCAGGCAGCTCTCGCCGTACTTGGTGCGGTAACGTTTGTCGAGGTCTTTCAAGCGCTTGCACGGAAATTTCGGGCAGGTTGAATTACACACCTGAGTGGTATCCCCCACTTTTTCCGGGCAATACTTAAGGATACAGGTCGTACAATATCCCGGCCTGACCTGATCCGAATTGCAGCCGCCGCACCTGTCCTTCGTTCGTTGATATCCATGGCACAGCGCGCAATTCAATCCGCATGGAGCAATCAACATGGAATCCATAACCCACTCTCCCTTTCTATTCGTTACCGACCTTTTCCCATTTCGTGATTTATCGCGTCTTTCACGGTTGAATAAGGTTTTCAACCCTTTGCTTTCACTATACC
This sequence comes from uncultured Anaerolinea sp., assembly GCA_964456715.1. Taxonomy (GTDB): domain Bacteria; phylum Chloroflexota; class Anaerolineae; order Anaerolineales; family Anaerolineaceae; genus UBA6107. The sequence goes on from CAYWCH010000041.1 coordinate 4,060, forward strand.
TGAAATAAAGCGTGAACACAAACTGATTGTGGTTTTTTGTGTCTCGGTGTCTCTGCGTGAGAGAGTTAAGTTTTCCTCGTCACCTGACGAATGAACTCCGGAGTATTGAGGTTGCGCTCCAGCAGATACGTCAGATAGTAATTGATGATCGCCTCCACCTCACGGCGCGTTTCCATGCCCGGATCAGCCCGTTTCGCTTCTTTGTAGGTACTCCGTTGAAAATGGCGCATGTAACGCAGCGCATCCATGCTCACCGGGCGGGCTTCATTCACCATCAACCCGCAATCCGGGCAGAGCACGCCGCCCCGCTCCGCCGAAAAGTACTGATCCTCCGCCTGGATCTCTTTGCCGCAGGCGGCACACTCGAAGAGCAACGGCCTGAAGCCCATCAGATCGAGCAGGCGCATTTCATAATAATGGATGGCTGCAAACGGATCTTCCTCTGCCGCCAGCCGTCCCAACGTATCCACCAGGAGTTGATAAAGCTGCCAGTTCTGACCCTCCTCGTAAGTAAAACGGTCGAGCAGTTCCACCACGTAACCGGCATAGCCGATCCGCGCCAGGCCCTCCCGCAATGGTTGGAAAGCCTCCACGGCTTCAGCCTGGGTGACGATCCACAAGTCGTGCCCCTGGGCCAGCATCAGCGTCACCTGCGTGAAAGGCTCAAGGTGCCCCGCTTTACGCGATTGCATTTTGCGCACCCCCTTGGCAATGGCGCGCAACTTGCCCTGTTCGCGGCTGAAGATCGTCAACAAACGATCGGCTTCGCCGTAATCGCTGTGGCGCAGGATGATCGCTTCGACCTTTACCGACCGCTCTGTTCGGGTCATTTATCCCTTTATGGTTACAACAGATCTTTGGGGGTGAAAGCCTCTGGCAGAAGAGCCGCAACGGTGGTTTCGAGGTGAATCTTGCCCGTTCCATCGACAAGGATCACTGTCGTATCCAGGCCAAATTCAGCCATGGTCTGGCGGCACATCCCGCACGGGCTGCCGTTGTTCTCAGTAGCAACAACGATCGCTTCGAACTGCCTTTCGCCTTCCGAAATCGCCTTGAACATGGCCACCCGCTCGGCACAGCAGCCATTGGGGAAGGACGAGTTTTCCACATTGACGCCGTCGTACATTCGACCGCTGGAAGTGATCAGGGAGGCTCCCACTGAATAATGTGAGTATGGCGCGTACGCCCATTGCCGGGCCTGTAGAGCCAACTCGATCAGCTTGCTTTTGACCTCTTTATCCATACGGCTACGAAATCTCCTTCTCTTCTGGCTCGCACCGGCATGCGCGCACCTTGCCAATCCGGTGCCCCCGCACATCCTCCACGGTGAACTTCCACCACCCCACCTGGAGAGCATCGCCCGCGATCGGGACTCTTCCCAGCGCTCCGTAGATATATCCTCCAAGGCTGTCGGAATATTCATTGGTCATTTCTGTTCCCAACAGGTCATTTACATCATCCAGGTCGATCTGGCCTTTGAAAAGGTATTCGTCTTCGCTCAGCTTTTGCATCGGCAATTCTTCGGCGGTGTCATACTCGTCGCGGATCTCGCCGACAATCTCTTCCACAATATCTTCCAGGGTGACCACGCCGGCCATCCCGCCGTACTCATCCACCACGACGACCATGTGAACTCCCCGCGCCTGCATCTCCCTCAACAGCTCATCCACTTTTTTGGATTCCGGGACAAAATAAGCCTTGCGCAAGACCTTGCGCAGATCTGAAACACCGCCCAATTTAAGGAGGTCCTTGGCGTAAAGCAGGCCGATCACGTTGTCGATCGAGCCCTCGAAAACCGGCACGCGTGAGTGACCCGATTTCACCAGTTCATCCGTGGCCTGTTTGAGCGGGGTGGTCACTTCCATTGCCAGTACATCGATGCGCGGCACCATGATCTCACGGCATAACGTATCGCCAAATTCGAAGATTGACTGGATCATCTGCCGCTCGCCCTTTTCCAGCCCACCTTCAGCCTGATCGTTTTCCACCCAAACTTTCAACTCATCTTCGGTGACGATGCGCTCGTCGAGAGCGGTTCTGCCTTTTGTGCCCTGCAATGCCACCATCAGCCACGAGAACGGAGCCATTTCAATATCAACGATCAAAGCGAAAACTCGCAGCCGTATCGCCCACAACTCGGGCGCGCTTAAGGGTAATCTTTCTGCGCTGAATTCCAGGATTATCAGAACCAGCATTACTGCCAGGATCATCCCGATCCAGCCCAACAGGGTGATTTGCGATCCCCAGGCGTCGAACACCAGCCAGCCGGCCAGCGCCGCCACCAGGAAATGTGTGAACGCCAGCGCCACCCGCAAACTGACACGTAGCCGCGGGCGTTTTAAGACCTTGAGTGTGGCATCGATGGCTTTTGGATTTCTTCCTTCAAAATTGGCAAGCTTTGCCACCTGTGCATTGAGCACGGCCGCACGGATCACAGCAAATTGAATATCCAGCAGAACGAACAGGACCAACAACGACCAGAGGAGACTATCCACTTGGGTTCTCTTTCTTTTTCATCGGACGAGCAGGAACACCGGCGACCCTTTCTCCATCTGCCACGTCATGGGTCACCACCGCTCCGGCTCCGGTTCTGGCTCCCTTACCGATCTTCAACGGCGCCACCAGCATGGTGTCACTGCCAATGAATGCGTCTGCGCCGATCTCGGTGGGGTTCTTGTGAACGCCGTCGTAATTGCAGGTGATCGTTCCGGCGCCGATGTTGACGTTTTCGCCGATCGTGGCATTGCCGATGTAAGAGAAGTGTCCCATCTTCACGCCGGCAGCCAGGTACGAGTCTTTGACCTCGCCGAAGTTGCCCATGTGCACTCCCGGTCCCAGGTGGGCTCCGGAACGCAGATGGCAGAAGGTGGTCATATCCACGCCGTCTTCGATGACTGCTTTCTCAATCAGCGCCGGGCCGATTTCAACCTCGTTGCCAATCGTCGAACTCTCCACAATGGTGTTCGGGCCAAGCGTGCAGCGCTCGCCGATCACCGTGTTGCCGTGCAGGTGCACGCCGGGCAGCAGGGTGGTGTCTTTACCGATCTTTACGCTCTCTTCAATATACACCAGGTCCGGATCCAACATGGTCACCCCGGCCAGCATCCAGGCTTCGTTGATACGCCGGCGCATGATGCGCTCGGCCTCGGCCAGGTGCACGCGGGTGTTCACCCCCAGGGCTTTGTCCTCGTTGTCCATCACCTGCGCCACCACTTTCTGCCCGGATTTGACCGCCACCTCAACGATGTCGGTCAGGTAGTATTCGCCTTTAGGCGAGAGTCTGATCTGTTTAAGCGCGCTCCACAGCCACTGGTTGTTGAAGCAGTAAACTCCAACGTTCAGCTCATCGATCTTAAGTTGTTCCGGCGTTGCCTGCGCCTCTTCCACGATCGCCTTCACCGAGCCATTGGCAGCGCGCAGCACCCGCCCGAACCCGCGCGGATTTTTGGAATGGACAGTGAGCAGTGTCATCGGGCCGGAGTTCTTCTTCTGTGCCTCTACGACTCCGCTCAAGGTCTCCGCGGTCAACAGGGGCATATCCGCGCTGGTGACAAGCACCAGTTCGGCATCCTTCTGGATGTTGCCCTCAGCAGCCAGCACGGCGTGAGCGGTGCCCAACCGCTCGGTCTGAACAGCGAAGATCGCCCGTTCGCCGATTTGCTTTTGTACCAGCTCGGCTCCGTTTCCAATGACGATCACCGGTGTCTGGTTGGCAATTTTCCCGGCCGCGCTCAGTGCATATTCGATCAGCGCTTTGCCGTTCAATTTATGCAATACCTTCGGGGTGTCCGAAACCATACGTTTGCTCTGGCCCGCTGCCAGGATGATGGATGTGATCTTCATGATGAACTCCTATTATACTTATTATGCACGATAATTAAACAAAATGGCGAGTCTCGAAACCGTGGCATGGTTCCTCACTCGCTGTATGGCGATCGCGTTTTTGCGCGACCAATAGGGATCGTTTTTGGAAGACATTTTTATTTCAGGCTGGGGCACCTGGATTCGAACCAAGATTCACAGATTCAAAGTCTGGTGTGCTGCCATTGCACCATGCCCCATCGGTTATATTTCATGCGAGGTAGATTTTAACACACTTTTCCGCCTCTGCCAAAAATCTCATCTGAGCGAGTTGCATGGTTTCAAATGATTGGTTGCCGATATTCGTTACCGTTCTGAAGCCAATCGCAGATTTCGCGCATACTGCAGTAAATATGCATATTGAATCGTGCTAAAATGAGGGCATCATTTTCATAGAGGTGTGTCATGTCTGACCCTATTCTCGTTGCTGTTGCCTGGCCATACGCCAACGCTGATATCCACGTTGGCAACCTGACCGGCTCACATTTGCCGGCGGATATCTTCGCACGCTACCAGCGCATGCGCGGCCGGCAGGTGTTGATGGTCTCAGGGTCGGATTCTCACGGCACACCCATCACAGTTCGCGCCGATTCTGAGAACACCACCCCGCTTGAAGTCTACAAGCGCTACCACGAGGGTTTTCTCGACCTCTTCCAGAAGCTGGGCATCGATTACGATCTGTTCACCAGCACGCACACTCAGAATCACATCGACGTCTCACAAAAGATCTTCCTGTCACTGAAGAAGAATGGCTTCCTTTATAAGGAAAGGCAGAAGCAGTGGTATTCACCCAAGCAGGGAAAATTCCTGCCCGATCGGTACGTGGAAGGTACCTGTTACATTTGCGGTTACACCAACGCCCGCTCGGACCAGTGCGACAAGTGCGGCAACCTGCTCGACCCGGAGCTGCTCAAGGATCCCCGCTCCAAAATCGATGGTTCCACTCCTGATCTGCGCGAGACCGAGCATTTCTTCCTCGATCTTGGCCGCCTGCAGAGCCTGGTTGTCGAGTTCCTGAACCTGCGCGAAAGCTACTGGCGCCCGAACGTCCTGCGTCAATCGCTCGGCCAGATTGTTGCCGATAGCCTGCATGGGCGCTCGATCACCCGCGATCTCGACTGGGGTGTGCCCCTTCCAAAAGAAATCCTGGCTGACGGTCCTGAATGGGAGACAAAACGGCTCTACGTGTGGTTTGAAGCGGTCATCGGTTATCTATCCGCTACCATCGAATGGGCTCAGACCAGCGGCGACCCCAGCTCCTGGCGCGATTGGTGGCAAAAAGCCAACAGCAAGACCTATTACTTCATCGGAAAGGACAACATCCCCTTCCACGCGGTTATCTGGCCGGCTGAATTGCTTGGAGTGGGTGCTTCGTTCGACGAAGCAATGGGCAGCAGTGACCCCAAACCGCTGACCCTGCCGTTCGACGTCCCGGCCAACGAGTTCATGAACCTTGAAGGTCAAAAGATCAGCGGCAGCCGCCACTGGGCAGTGTGGGCAGGTGATTTTCTCACCCGTTACGATCCCGATCCACTGCGCTACTACCTCACCGTCAACATGCCTGAATCGAAAGATACAGATTGGGATTGGGACGATTTTTACCATCGTAACAACGATGAACTGGTGGCCACCTGGGGTAACCTGGCCAACCGTGTACTCGCGTTCGCATACAAGCACTGGGAAGGTCACGTTCCCGAACCCGGCACCCTGACTGATCTTGACAAGGATCTGCTGGCTGAAATTGACGAAGGCATCAAAACCGTTGGCGACGAGATCGAAGCCGTGCACCTGCGCGCTGCGTTGGGTGAAGCCATGCGTTTGGCTACCGAAGTCAACAAGTACCTCGATCAGACCGCGCCCTGGCAGGCCATCAAAACAGACAAAGAGACTGCCGGACGCGCCATCTACACCGCCATCCAGGCCATCAACGCCCTCAAAGTGATGTTCGCCCCCTTCCTGCCCTTCACCAGCCAGCAATTGCATGAGATCTTGGGCTACACCACGCCGCTATTCGGTAATCAGTATGTCGAGACGAAAGACGACAACCTGGGCGACCACAAAGTGCTGCGCTATGACGCCAGCCAGGCCGGGGGTAAGTGGGAAACCGAACGCATCCCGGCCGGTGCATCGTTTAATCAGCCAACACCGTTGTTCAAGAAACTGGATGTAAAGATCGTGGAAGAAGAACGCGCCAAACTGGGCGTCAAACCAGAATAATTATTGTGGGCGGGTTTGGAACCCGCCCCTACTTATTAATCCAACCCGGCAACGAATCCACCAGGGTCTTCATGATCCCCTTCGCGCGTTCATCAAACCCAATCGCGCCATCATCGTATATCTCTCCGCCGGCAGGGCTGACCACATCGGTCACGCCGCGCAGAATCGTGCATTTCACTCCATTGCGATTGGCCACCCAGGCGATCGCCCCCGATTCCCAATCTGCGGCAGCCACCTTGAACTTCTCGATCAGCATCTCCACCTTTTCCGGATCGATGTCTTCATCCGCAGAAGCCAACGGCGCCAATCGGACAGGGATCGGATATGGCGGCTCCCCGGTCTCCAGTTTTGCCGAGTAAAAGCGGATCGCATCATCGGGGTCACCCATTCGCTCATGAATATCGTAATAAACCGTTTCGGTCACTAACAGAATATCACCTACCTTGGCCTGCCCGCGCAGCCCGCCGCATGTACCCAGGTTGATCAATCGTTCGGGCGAGAAATTGTCGATCACATACTGCGCGGATGCAGCCGCCGAAACCTTTCCCCACCCACCCTGAAAGAACAACACGGGTTGACCATTGACCTGAGTATGAAAGTATTCCCCAAAGGGGCTGTTCAAGCGCGTGGCTGGATCCAACAAATCCAGAACCGCCCGCCATTCACCGTTGGCTGAGATCAAGATAGCGATCATGGCAACCACGAACGTGGATCACGGATTTCTGCTTCTGATAATCGCCCGACCAATTCCTGTAGCGGCTTCCTGTGCTGCCTTGTAGGTTGCGGCGGTGTCTTTTCGAGCGCCTGATGCAGAATATCGGCAACTTTATAAGCGGAACGCGGTTGGCCGATGCGGGCGGCGTTCTTGGCTCGCTGTTTCAACACCGTCTGGTCATTCATCAGCATGTGATCGAGGCATTCCAACACTGCGATCGGCGACTCAGCCAGATCGGCTGCTCCCAGAGCGGTGACGTATTCCGCGTTTCCGGTTTCCTGTCCGGGGATGACCTCAATCAGGATCATCGGCAGGGCACAAGCCAGCGATTCGGTGACGATCAAACCGCCTGCCTTGCAGATGATCATATCAGCCGCATGCATCAGATCAGGCATATTTTCAACAAAATCGTAGATCTTTACCGGGATGTGCCATTCGAACTGATTGACCTCTTGCAATAATCGCTCATCCTTGCCGGCAACCATCGCGAGCTGAACCTTTCCGCCATAATGGTTGATGATGTTCAAAGTATCGACCATTCGATCGACCCGTTTGCTGCTAACAGCCAAAACAGTGGGAACATCCACCTTCCAACCCAATTCCTGACGGATTTCATTTTTTGGCCGGTTATCACGCACCACATTGGGATGAACCGGGATTCCGGTGATACTGATTTTATCTATTGGCATGCCGCAGTTTGTGGCCAGGTCAGCCACCAGATTGTTGGGGACCAGACAACCGTCCACCCGCTTGTGGAACCACATACGGTGTACGGTGGAAAGATCAGTTACGGATGTGTAAAGCGGTACGCGGTAGCGTTTGCTGCGGAACAACGTTGTCAGGGTGGATTGGTACAGCGGATAAGTGGTGAGGATGATATCCGGGTTCGACGCTTCGAGGATTCCGCGCATGGCATCGATCAGCAAAACCGCCAAAGAGTTTTCCAGGATCGTGGTAGTCAGCAGGGAATCACTGGCCTCGTACCCCAACTGATAGAGCTCAGGCACGTGACGCACCCACTTTGTGTAATCAGATTGTGAGTCGCGTAAAAAATTTGGTACTCGGATATCATCCAATGGATTGACGATCTCAACGATCGTATCTTCTGAATATTTTTCCTCAAGTGCCGCTGCCACCGCAATGGCCGCGCTGCGGTGCCCAAAACCCGCATCTGCGGTCAAGATCAAGATTTTTTTTCGTTCAGTCATTCAAAACCTGCCTGTAAGTGAGGGGCATCATAAATCGGCACCATCCCAATTTTCACCCGGTAACCGGCCCTGCAAATAATCAACCACAAGTTGCAGTGCTGCCTGTGCTGAATATTCCTTGTTGGCGATTCTGTCACCCTGCCAGTGGAAACACCAGGCCCACTCGCCGTCGTCCGCGCTCATTCCCACCCAGACTGTGCCTACCGGTTTATCCGGTGTGGCACCACCGGGGCCTGCGATCCCGCTGATGGATACCCCCAAGATATCCTTTAGTGGAAATCCACCGCTCAACGCCTTGCGGACTCCCCTGGCCATCTCAACCACACATTCGCGGCTGACGGCGCCATGTGTCATGAGCGTGTCGTGCTTGACACCCAAAAGATGCTCTTTCACCTCGTAGGCATAAGCGGTCACACTGCCCAGGTAGTAATCCGAAGAACCGGGAATATTCGTTATCCGATGACCGACCAACCCTCCGGTGCAGGACTCGGCAAAAGTTAATTTCATATTTCGGTTTTTCAACAAATCACCGATCTGAACTTCAAGTGGAATGGAAGTCAAGAGAGCTCCTGTCTTTTTTTGAATTATAACTGCTTCCCGGCTGGATAGAAGTCACATCATATTGAAGAACCAGAGGGGAATCCAAAACACCTTGAGAAGATAAAGTCAAGCAATGTCAGAAGTGTATCTTCCAATAATCAACCATCTGCTTAAAATTGGCTTTCTTGACCGTTCATTTTCTTTCTGTTATGATGATTTTTTGAGGCAAAAATGAAAGAAAAACATACTTCCAATCCGAAGTTACCTTCGGATGAAGAAGATATCGCAAATAATTACGAAGAAAAAATTGATATATCCGGATGGTGGCAGCGGAACTGGCAAAGACTGCTGCGATTGGGCCTGGGTGAGAACGCATTGCGCGTGATCACCGGGGCGATCGCGGTCGTGATGATCCTGGTCGTTGTGTGGATCATGAGCAGTTACTTTCTAAATGAAACCTCAAGTGAAGTTGAACCTTCGCTGGTCGCCGTTGCCCAGCAAACCGTAGTGGGCAATGCCAACACGGGTTCCAACGTTGCTGCTTTGACAGACGGTTACGGTATTTCGCGTCTGGCACAACTTCACACAGATTTTCGATCCCAACCCAGGGACAAGATCACCACCTACACTGTCCAAAAAGGCGATACCATTTTTGGGATCGCCGATAAATTCGGTTTGAAACCTGAGACAATCCTGCTTTCCAACCGATACACCCTTTCCGGTTTGCCCGAAAACATGCAACCCGGAACGGTCCTGCAAATCCCACCCATGGATGGCGTTATCTACCAGTGGGAGATAGGCAACGGTCTGAATGGTGTGGCCAAGTTTTATGGGGTTGATCCGCAGGTGATCGTCGATTGGCCGGGCAATAACCTTGACCCGGCGACTTTGGGCGATTGGTCTTTACCCAATATTGCCGCCGGTACCATGATCTTCATTCCCGGGGGGTACGCTGAAGTACCCGATTGGCTGCCCCAGGTTTCACGCAATAATGCTGCTGTGGCCACAAGTTATGGAGAAGGTTATTGTGGAGAGGTCAACGGCATCAGCGGCACCGGTTCATTCATCTGGCCATCCACAGCAACCTACCTTTCAGGATATGATTACTCCTCCATTCACCACGGTATTGATATTGCCGGTTCGATCGGTAATTCGGTTTTTGCCAGTGACTCAGGAGTGATCGTCTACGCCGGCTGGAATTCCAGTGGTTATGGCAACCTCATCATCGTCGATCACGACAACGGTTGGCAGACAGTGTATGGTCACCTGGATCA
>CAYWCH010000042.1:0-368 GCA_964456715.1 uncultured Anaerolinea sp.
CCCTGGTCATCCCTCATCCGCGCATGTTCGAACGCGCCTTCGTGCTGGTACCCCTGCTCGAGATCGAGCCTGACCTCGTCTCTCCGCTGGATCACCGGTCGGTAAAGGAACTGCTCAGCCACATGGATACCGGTGGTATCGTCAAATGGGAGAACGAAGATGCCTGATCCCTTCCTCAAATATGGCAGCAAGACCTACATCATGGGTATCCTCAACGTCACCCCCGACAGCTTTTCGGGCGATGGCTTGATGGCGCAAAAAGACGTGGTCCGGGCAGCTATCGAACAGGCACTGCGCTTCATCGAGTCGGGTGCCGATATCCTCGACATTGGCGGAGAATCCACCCGTCCCGGCTCGCAGCCGGTGAA
>CAYWCH010000042.1:378-3517 GCA_964456715.1 uncultured Anaerolinea sp.
CGATGTGCTGCTGCCGGTGATCGAAGCTCTGTCTGGATTGGCACTTGACACGATCCTCTCGCTCGATACCAGCAAGGCAGCGGTGGCCATCGCCGGTCTGAACGCGGGTGTGCACTGGATCAACGACGTGTGGGCACTTAAAGCCGACCGCGAAATGGCCCGGGTGATCGCTGAAAGCGGAGCCCCGGTGGTGCTCATGCACAACCGCAGCAAACCCAACCGCGTTGAATTGCAGGAACGCCTGGGGGGGCAGTATCTAGGCGCCGAATACGGCGACCTGATCTCCGATGTCAAGCGCGAATTGCAGGAGAGTATCGACCTGGCGCTGACGGCAGGCGTGCGTAAAGAACAGGTCATCCTCGATCCCGGCCTGGGATTCGGCAAGAAAGTGGAACACAATCTCGAACTGGTGAACCGGCTGGATGAGTTCAAAGCCATGGGATACCCGGTGATGCTCGGCCCGTCGCGTAAATCGTTCATCGGATACACCCTCGACCTGCCGCCCGAAGAGCGCCTGGAAGGCACCGAAGCTGTCTGCGCAATCGCCATTACCCGCGGCTCAGACATTTTGCGCGTACACGATGTGCCAGAGATAGCCCGACTGGCTCGCATGTGCGACGCCATCCTCAGAAAATAACCTACAAATAAATTTTTATTCTGACTTGATTTGTCTGATTCATTCTGTCATAATGGGATAAATCAAATCATCAGGAGAATCTAATGAAAAAATTACTTGGTATTAGTTTTATCCTCATCACATTGTTTTCACTTACCGCTTGCGGTGTCGTTTCCGGCCTGCAATCGGTGACCGATACCGGCAATGCCTTTATGCAGGCACTCAAGGACAGCGATAACACCACCTCCTGGAATATGCTGACCAGAGATGTTCAGGAAGAGATTGGCAGCGAATCAGCCTGGGCTGATTGGACTGCACCGCGTAACTTCGATGAATGGTCGTTCAATTCGACCAACATCGAAAACAACACGGGGATGCTTGAAGGCGAAGCCACCCTTGATGGTGATACGTATATCATCACAATTGTGATGGAAGCCAACGGTGAAAGCTGGTTGATCTCCGGGATCAACATTGAACTGAAGTAACCCTTTGGAAAAGAGAGAGGCGTTGCTCGATTGAGCAACGCCTCTCTTTATTTTCGAGCCACCAGCAGCAGCACTGTGGCGTTGTGGTAGCCGATCTCCTTCAAACGCTGCCGTATCCCCTCACCGTATTCCTGCAAATCCGGGTTCCCGGCCGCCCGCTCAATGTAACGGTCTATGATCGGGGTCAATTCTTCAGAGATCTCATGACTGAACGGATCTTCTGAAAGATCAAGCAGATCGTACACAGTCATGGCTGCCGGATGCAGCGCCTCGACCATATCAGCGATCTGCTTTCGCCGATAGGTTTCGCGGTGATACATGTTGTTCACAGTATCCACCCTGCCAAACCAGTGATGCATCAGGGTGTGGGTCATCTGGGTCTCAGCCTGGTTGCCATCCGGATACATTTCATTGACGATGAGCAGACCACCCGGCTTCAACACGCGCTTCATCTCTGCCAGCGTGGTCTCAGGCAATTCCAGGTGATGCAGCGAAAATGAAATGGAAACCGTATCGAACGATTCTTTGGGGAAGTCCAATTTTCTGGCATCCATTGACTGGAACTTCACCCGGTCATTATCCTTGAAAGTGGCCGCAAAGGCGTCAGCAGCCGTTTCCTTTATATCGATTCCCTTAGCTGTGCTGTAGCTTTTCGCATCTTTCAGCAATTCATCCAGGAATGCCCCGGCTCCGGTGGCAACGTCGAGGACGCAGCCCAAATTAAGATCAATAAAGACTTCTTTGTAATCTGCCATGCATGTAACCTATTCGATGAGATTTCAGGCTGAGCCATCGCGGTGAACGATGCCGCGCTGCCATGCATAAACCGCTGCCTGGGTGCGGTCTGCCATGTGCAGCTTGCTCAATATGTTTGAAACATGCCCCTTGACCGTATTCTCGCTGATCACCAGTTTTTCGGCGATCTGGCTGTTGGATAAGCCGCTGGCGATCAGTTTTAGCACATCCAGTTCGCGGTCGGTCAACTCGGTGAAAAGCGCTTCAGTCTCGGCACTATCGCCGCGGATATTTTGCAGCACGCGCGCAGCCACACGTGGATGCAGCGTCACCTCGCCCTGTACGGCGCGGTTCAACGCATCGACCAACTTATCCATCTTCATGTCCTTCAGGATATACGAAATGGCGCCGGCTTTAAGCGCCGGGAAGATATGCACATCCTCATGGAAGGAGGTCAACACCACCACCTGGGTGCGCGGGCTGATCTGTTTGATCCGGCGGATCGTCTCCACGCCATCCAAGCCGGGCATGATCAGGTCCATTAAAACGACATCAGGAATGGTATCCGAGACCACCCGGATGGCTTCGTCGCCTGAGCCGGCTTCGCCAACCACCTGAAACTCTTCAACGGTTTCGAGATAAGCGCGGACTCCGTTGCGCACCACTTCGTGGTCATCCACCAGAATGATAGTGATCGGCTCTGTCATTTTTTCTCTTCCTTCCTGATACGTTGTGACGTTAATGGGGCACGCATGGTGATGGTCGTCCCGCAATCTGCGGCACTCACGATCACCACACTGCCATCCAACGCTTCGATTCGTTCGCGAATGGTACGCAGACCCATCCCGGCCAAACGCGATTTCTGATCGAAGCCGCAGCCGTTGTCTTTCACCACCGCCACAAGTTCATTTTTTAAATATGTCAACAATAAATCCACTTCACTCGCCTGGCTGTGCCTGGCTACGTTCGAAAGTGCTTCCTGAATGGCACGGTAGAAAGCCTGCTCCACATCCAAATGCAGGCGTCGTTCATCGACCACCTGGATCTTGGCCTGGATATCGGTACGCGTTTCCCAATCGAAAACGTATTCGCGCAGGCTGGTTGCCAATCCCTTCTCTTTCAGAGCGAGCGGATACATCTCCTGGATCAGGAAGGTGAGCTCTTCGATGACTTCGTAGACCAGGTTTTCTGCTTCCTGCAGATGGGTCCGTGCCACCTGCGGGCTGTTCGGAAGCACGCCGCCTGCCGTCCCCAATTGCGCCAGGGCTGCGAAAGCCTTTTGTTTGGCGCTGTCGTGCAATTC
>CAYWCH010000042.1:3527-10816 GCA_964456715.1 uncultured Anaerolinea sp.
ACAGGCCGGCTTCTTGCAGTCCAAGCAGCGGCTCGCCTCGATCACGGCCAGTTCCTTGGTTTTCTCGAAGAGCCGTTCGATCTCTTTCGTTCTCTCGGTCACCTGGCGTTCCAACTCGATGTTGTTCACCTTGATGGCTCGTGTTCGCGATCGGTAGATCGCCAGCGCGATGCCGAACACTGCGATGATCACCGCAGCCTTAAACCACAGCCTCTGCCAGAATGCCGGCACAACCTCGATTGTGATGGAACGCCCGGTTTCGTTCCAGACACCATCGCGGTTGGTTCCCTTGAGATGCAGCACGTATGTTCCACCGGGAAGATTGGTGTAACGCCCTTCGCGCCAGGTTCTTGCGTTTATCCAATCCGAATCGAAATTTTCCAGTTTGTAGGCATACTGGTTCTTTGCGGGATCTGAATAACTCAGTGATGCGAACTCAAATTCAAAACTGTTATAAGGCCACTGGATCGATACCGCTTTGGTTTGCTCCGGGGTGAAATCGGCATTGAGCGGTGTCCCGCTTTGTGTGATGGAAAGCAGCACGATTGGAGGGATATAACTACTCTTGCTGATCTTGGCCGGGTTAAAAACAGTCAAACCGTTCACCCCGCCAAAATACATGTTGCCTTCCTCATCCATCGCGTAAGCATTCATATCAAATTCGTTGCTCAGCAGGCCATCCGATTCAGTAAAGTTCAGGAATGTGCCATCCAACGGGTTGTAGCAGGAGATCCCAAGGTTCGTGCTCAGCCAAAGGTTCCCAGCTTCATCCTCAAGAATGCCGTAAACCACATCGTTTGGCAGACCATCCTGGCTGGTAACATGGCTGAACTTGCCCGTTTCGCTGTCCAAACGATTCAGCCCACCTCCGGCTGTGCTCACCCACAAATTCCCTGTATGATCCTGAATGATCGCCATAACTGAATTATTGCTCAATGATGCCGGATCCTCCACGGAATATCTGTAATGAATGAAGTTCTGCGTTTCAGAATCAAACCGGTCCAACCCTGATGTATATGTACCCAGCCAGAGCACGCCGTTGTCATCCAGATAAACCTTCGCCACGCTCGAAGAACTGATACTATCAGGATCGGAACTATCATGGGTAAAATGCGAAAATTGACCAGTCTCATGGTCAAATCGTGTCAATCCCCTGCTGGTTCCCATCCATAAATTATGATCTTGGTCTTCGACTATGTCATAAACAACGCCGGATACATTTTTTACGCTGTCCGATGATTGCATGGAATAGTGGGTGAAACTACTGCTGTCGGGATCCAATCGATCGAGTCCTTCGGTGGTTCCCACCCACAGGATCCCCCGGCTGTCTCTAAAAACGCACCAGACCTCATTGCTGATCAGGCTTCCCGGATTGTCTTCCCTGTGTTTGTATGCAATGGATTTTCCACTTGCCAGGTCAAGCCGGTTCACTCCTCCATCCACAGTTGCTATCCAGGCGTATTGATTGTTTTCGATGTAAATCTTGAAAATGATGTTACCCGAAAGCGAATCCGGGTCTTTCGGGTTATGAGTGAAATAACGAAAATTATCCATCGCACTGTCGTACTTGTTGATCGCGCCACCATAGGTGCCAACCCACAACATGCCATCGGAACTTTCGTAGAGCGATTTGACAATATTTGTCTTTAGACTTCTGGCATTTTCAGGATCATTGTCGTAATGTCTGAAGGTTTTCGTTTGCGGATCGAACCGGTCCAATCCGGCATCAGTTCCAACCCAAAGATTGTTCTTGCTGTCTACAAGAATCGTTTGAATGTAATCATCCACCAGTGAATCGGGCTTGAGGGCATTGTGGTGATATTGAATGAATGCTTCAGTACCTGATCGAAGAAAATTCAGTCCATTATCCGTGGCGACCCATAGATTCCCTTCATCATCTTCCTGGATGGCACGGACATAGCGGCTGGAAAGAACGATCTGTTGGGTGTTTCCTGCAAAATAACTTGAGAACCTGGCTTCAACCGGGTCAAATTTGAGCAATCCGGTAGAAGCAGTGCCCACCCATATGGTACCGGTTGAATCCTCGTGGATGGCTGTCACACTGTTGGCTGAAGTATCGCTCATTTCATTGATTCGAGGTAAATAATGTGCGAAGGCCTTGCTCTTGGGGATAAAAAGATCCATCCCTCGGGCTGTTCCGAACCATACCCGCTGCTCGCGATCGATATGGATTGATAACACGCGGTCAGATGAAATCGACCCTGGAACTTTACTGTCGTGCTCATAACGGGTAAATTTCCCGGTTTTTGCGTTATAAAAATTTACGCCACCCTGCCTGGTCCCGATCCAAAGATTCCCTTCACTGTCAGCCGCGAGCGCAGAGATCCAGCGATCGCTGAGACTATATGGATCACTCGCGTCGGGTCTGAAAACCTTGAAATTGTAACCGTCGTATCGGTTCAGGCCGTCTTCTGTGCCGAACCAGACAAACCCCTGTGCATCCTGTACGATACAGTAAACACTGCTCTGTGAAAGTCCCTCTTCCATGCCGATGTGGGTAAATCGGATCGCTTCGGGAATGGTGGTTGGGCTGATTTCCGATGCCGCAGGGAGGTAATGATCTGCTTCACTGGTTGCCGTAGCCGCGGTGGTGGCAGCAGATTTTCCACAGCCTGCCATGAAAAGCAGGCAGACGCTTAGAGTGAAGAGAGTATGGAATACCCGTTCGAATTTTTGCATCTGTTTACCTGTAAAATTCCCAGGATCAATCCTAATTATAGTGAATAATCCCGTTGGAGGAAATCTGGTATGGTTTCCAATCAGTATAACTGGTGAATTGGCAATCTGCTCGCGTCTGGAGTATGAATTCTCTTCCTCCCGGCGCATGACTTACTGAATTCCATTTTCCCCCCCACAGTAGGGTTACACCAGACCTGTAAGAGCCCTTTTTCCGCATTTAACCCCTCCTGCAGGAGGGGTTAAATGCGCTACCCGCGCGAGGAGAAAGATACAACCGCGGGTTCGTGTGTTTGGATTCCAAAATGGTTACCTTTATGTCAGTTCACAGTACATCGAAGTCGCCAGCAAGGTATCGATGTCAAACAGGTGTCCCGGACCCCGATGCAAGTAAAATGTCCCCCCTCAAAATCGGTGACCATCCGACCTTCCAGATCTGTCGTGCGGACGTTGGCGCGAAAGCACGAAAAAGACAGGAAAGCCAAACCGATGAGGAATTGCGATGGAAAGGTACACAAACCCGGAAAATATGTTCAATTCCCTGACTGGTGACAGGGATTTGGCGTTTCTCTCAGAAATATCCGGGGCACCTGTTTGGAATCAACTCCAATTAATCAATCAATCGAAGGAGGTGACCAATTATTTGATGATGTTGAACCATCGATCGTAGTTACTTCATATCACAAATCATACTTGGAGGAGAAAATGCAAAAGAATAAATGGACGATCATTTTCGGTCTGTGTTTGATCATCAGCATGATCATGACCTCCTGCAAACCGGCGCAAACCGCGACACCCACCGCGGCTTCGCTTGAGACAGCCACGCAGGCGGCCACAGCCACCACGCGCAAAGGCGGATGGCTGGACGAGATCGTTTTCTCGGTCGTTTCGGCAGATTCGGCTGTGACCCAAATCGAAGCCGGCGCCATCAACATGTATGCTGATGGACTGGCAGCAGCCGACCAACCCACGATCATTGAAGCCGGGTTGCCTTACGTGGAATACAACGGCCTGCAATACGACATCCTGTATAACCCCGCAGCCTGCGCGGACACGAACATCCTGAATCCGTTCTCAGATCCGAAGATCCGCGAAGCAACCAACTGGCTGTATGACCGCGATTACATCAACCAGGAGATCTATGCAGGTGCCAACCTGTTGAAGTATTTCCCGATCACAACCCATTTCCCGATGTATGCCAACATAGCCGATACTGCGGCCACCCTCGAGACCTATTATGCCTACAACCTTGACAAGGCAAAAGAGATCATCGATGAACAAATGATCAGTCTGGGTGCCGAGAAAGATGCCAATGATAAATGGACATACAAGGGAAAGCTCGTGAACCTTGATTTCCTTATCCGTTCAGATAGCGACGGCACCCGAAAACCAATCGGCGACTATGTTTCAAGTCAACTGGAAGCGATCGGCTTTACGGTCAACCGACAATACAAAACCTCCACCGAGTCAGGCCCGATCTGGCAAAGCAGCATTCCTTCTGAATGCCAGTGGACTCTGTATACTGCTGCCTGGAGCGCTACAATTATTGACCGCGAGGAAAAGACCCTCTTCCAGGCTTACTACACCCCCGAAAGTACACAGGGAATTGAACCTTTCACCTCTGCGACGCCTGACCCCGCTTTCGAAGCCTTGGCCAACAGACTCGCGAACGGTGAGTACTCTTCGCTCGAAGAACGCAATCAAATGATTGCTGAAGCCCTGCCGATGGCCATGAAGGATTCACTTCAGGTCTGGCTGATCGACGGTAAAGCATTTGTGCCGTATTCAAGCGACGTTCAGGTAAGTTACGACCTGGCAGCAGGAATCCAGGGCGCGCAAATTTGGCCGTTCACCATCCGCTTCAAAGACCAGGAAGGCGGCATCATGAAGATCGGTCAACAAGACCTCTTCGGACAACCTTTCAACCCCATCGGCGGCAGCAACTGGGCATACGACCAGATGGCCATCCGCGCGGCTAGCAGCGGCGGCACCATGAACGATCCGTATACTGGTCTGGTGTGGCCTCTGAACATCGAATCCGCCACGGTTACCGTCCAGAATGGCATTCCCGTGAGCAAATCACTCGACTGGGTGACATTGGAGACTGCTGACAAGATCGAAGTTCCGACCGACACTTTCGTGGATTGGGACGCCAAGGCACAAACCTTCATCACTGCCGGCACCAAATTCCCCGAAGGTTCGACCGCCAAGGTCCGCAGCGTGGTGGTTTATCCAAAAGACCTTTACGATAGAGTAACCTGGCATGATGGCAACCATATCGACGCCGCAGATTTCGTGATGGGAATGATCATGACATTCGACCGCGCCAATCCCGACAGCGCCATCTATGATGATCAGGCAGTTCCCAACTTCCAGGCGTTCATGCAGACCTTCAAGGGTTTCCGCATCACTTCCACCGATCCCCTGACGGTCGAATGGTACACCGATGGTGTGTTCGCTGATGCCGAGTTGGATGTCTACGCAATCTGGCCTGGAGCCAATGCCTCCGGCTTCTCGCCATACGCTTTCGGTGAAGGTGCCTGGGATGTGTTGACGGTTGCCAACCTGGCTGAAGCTGCTGGAGAACTGGCTTACACAACCGACAAATCCACCGCGAAAGAGGTGGAATGGACCAACTTCCTGGGCGGTCCCAGCCTCGAAATCCTGGCCAAGTATCTGGACACAGCGATCGCTGACAAATACGTTCCCTACGCTGCCACCCTCGGGCAATACATCACCCCCGATTACGCCGTGGAACGTTACACCAACCTCAAGAACTGGTACGCGGCTCACAATCACTTCTGGATCGATACCGGCCCCTACTATGTCGATCGCGCCTACATGACCGAGAAGACACTCTCGCTCAAGCATTTCGATGCCTACCCCGATTTGGCCGATCGTTGGTCGAATTTCGGTGAACCCAAGATCGCTGCAGTTGCCCTCGATGGGCCCACTCAGGTGAAGATCGGAGAACAGGCAGAATTCACGATTGCAGTGAGCTTCAAGAATGCCCCTTATCCTTCCACTGAAGTCAGCGCAGTCAAATTCCTGATTTTTGACGCCAACAATACCATTGTGGCTACCGCCAACGCAGAATATGTGGGCGAAGGGCAATACAAGGTCCTGCTCACAAGCGATATGACCTCGAAACTTGCCACGGGATCGAACAAACTCACCGTCTCTGTGGTGGTGACCCCTGTTGCGATTCCAACATTTACCAGCATCAACTTTATCACGATCGCTCCATAATCCGATCTGATAAAGATTGAAAAGAAAGGGGCAAGAAAATACTTCTTGCCCCTTTCGTAAACAAGATAACCGAGGTGAGCACATGACCGTTGAACCCCATTCTCTAATTAAAGAAACAAACCGGGCTGCTCGAAACAGCACGTTCGTTCGGATTGCCCGTTATACCGGCCTCCGTTTGATCACCCTGCTGCTCACTGTCGTGGTGGGCATCTATTTGACCATTCTTATTGCCAACATGGGCGGTTACGTGGATGACATCATGCGTAACCAGATCCGCGAGAAAGTTAACACACAGATGATGAACAATAAGGGATTTCAGTTGATGTCCACGGCTGAACGAAAAGCGCTGGTGGATGCCAGGTGTGCCCTTGAAGAAAAACGGCTCGGACTGGATACACCATTTATTGTCCGTTCTTTTCGCTATCTAAAGAATGCCATGACCCTTGAACTGGGCAATGCCACATACATGACCGCAGACAGCGGTTCAAGGCAGGTCCGTTTGATCCTGCTTGAACGGCTGCCGGCTACGCTTTTGTTGATGGGCGTTTCACAGCTCGTTCTTTTCATTTCCAGCATCTTCATCGCCCTCTCGTTGTCACGAAAATACGGCAACTTTTGGGATAAATTAACGATCGCCCTATCACCTACATCCACAGCACCGCCATGGTTCTATGGAATTTTTCTCATCTTGATCTTCGCAGCAGTGCTGAAGGTGCTGCCGTTCAGTGGAATGGTGGATTCACCTCCACCGCTAACGAAATTCGGCTATTTCTTGAGTTTGCTCAAGCACCTGGTCCTTCCGGCTTTTTCATTGATCATCAGCGGGTTCTTCCTGAGCATCTACACCTGGCGCACGTTCTTCCTGATCTACTCGAGCGAAGATTACGTTGAGATGGCCAAAGCCAAAGGAGTCACCGCGCGCGATATCGAGCGCCGCTATATCCTGCGCCCAACCATGCCCAACATCGTCACCTCCTTCGCTCTGGCTCTCATCGGCATCTGGACCGGGGCAACGATCACCGAAACAGTGTTTATCTGGCCAGGGCTGGGACGGACCCTTTACCACGCGATTGGCTTCTTCGATATCCCGGTAATCGTCGGCGACACAATCGTATTTGCCTATCTACTGGCAATCACGGTGTTCCTGCTCGACATTATCTACGTACTCATCGATCCGCGCGTCAAGATTGGAGGATAACCACCATGAAATCAATCAAACGAACTTTTCGCGAAATGATGCGTTATCCCTCTGCCGTGATGGGCATGGTCATGATCCTGATCCTGCTGCTCATATCGGTTTACACCTTGATCGCCATCCCCTATGATGAGGCGATCAAATTATG
>CAYWCH010000042.1:10826-13826 GCA_964456715.1 uncultured Anaerolinea sp.
GCGGCGAAGAGACCTGGTACCGCAACCCAAAACTCGTTCCACCCGCCTGGTTTAATCATTTTTCAAAAGTGAAACAGCCAGAATCCTTTGTGATCAATGACAGTGAAGGTAATTACGAAAAAACCGTCGTTGAAAACAGCGATGGAAGCCGACTGATCACCATTACCTACACCTTCGATTACGAATATGACGCGTTTCCACAAGATTTGATGTTCTACTTCACTAACAAATACGCATCCAAACAACCGTTCGCCACCCTCACCTGGTCCACCCCGGATGGCAGAACGATCCGTCTGGGTGATTTCCGTATGGATGATTCGTTCACCTACCGGTTCTCACAGGATAACGCCTTGAAAACGAAGTTGTTCGGTGTCGCACCGCAGCAGGCTCTCTTCTTCGATGCCGCCGGGAACAGTGCGGTTCCCCAGAAGGGCACCTATCAAGTGGCGATCAGTGGAGTGGTCTGGGAACCCGTCGATGATATCAACGCCGAATTCGTGCTGCACGGCAAGGTGCACGGGCTCGCGGGCACAGACGTCTACAGGCGCGATCTGCGGGTAGCCCTACTCTGGGGTGTACCGGTAGCCCTCGCCTTCGGTTTGCTGGCAGCGTTAGGCACCTCAATAATGACCATGCTTTTCGCCGCCATTGGTGCCTGGTACGGTGGTTGGGTCGATGGTTTGATCCAGCGCATCACCGAGGTCAACATGGTTTTGCCCTTCCTCTCCATCCTGGTGATGGTGGGCACCTTTTACAGCCGCAGCATCTGGGTGATCCTGGGTGCGACAGTGCTGCTCAGCATCTTCACCGGGCAGATCAAAGCTTTACGCGCTGCGTTCATCCAGGTGAAAGAGACCACGTATATCGAGGCTGCCAGAGCGTACGGTGCCAGTGACCGCCGCTTGATCGTGCTCTATTTGATCCCCCGGCTGGTCCCGACCCTGATCCCGGGCCTGGTGTCGTCCGTTCCTTCGTTCGTCTTCCTGGAAGCATCGCTGGCGGTACTCGGCCTGGGTGATCCCACCCTGCCCACCTGGGGAAAGTTGATCAACGACGCCTTTGTCAATGGCGCGCTGTATAAAGGCCAGTATTACTGGATCCTCGAACCGGCCATACTGCTCATGTTCACCGGTCTGGCATTTGCGCTGTTCGGATTCGCGCTCGACCGGATCTTTAACCCGCGCTTGAGGGAGGCATAAACATGAACGAAATCCCATTGTTACAGGTCAATGATCTCAAGCTGCATTTCCGCACGACGCATGGAACGGTCCAGGCAGTAGATGGAGTGAATTTCAAACTGGATTCCAACAAAGCTGTGGTCATTCTGGGTGAATCCGGCTGCGGAAAAAGCTCCCTCGCCAAAGGCATCCTGCGGCTGCTGCCGCGTAATGTGCAAACCTACAGCGGCAGTGTCATGCTCAATGGGCGCGATGTGATGACTCTTGAAGAGGAAGATTTCAGGCAGCACGTACGCTGGGTGGATATGTCCATGGTGCCACAGGCGGCCATGAATTCACTCAACCCGGTGCTGCGTGTGGGCGAGCAAGTTTGGGAACCCGCCATGATCCACCTGGGTGCAAAGAAGGAAAATGCCATTCAAATGGCGCTACAAATGTTCCAGCACGTGGGCGTGCCTGCCGATTTTCTCAACCGCTACCCCTTTGAGCTCTCCGGCGGCATGCGTCAGCGCGTGGCCATCGCCATGGCGCTGGTCACTTCGCCGCTCATGATCATCCTCGACGAACCGACTTCCGCCCTGGACGTGTTGACCCAGGCCAACATCTTTAACGTGCTCAAACGCATTAAGAAAGAACTGGGGACGAGTTTCATCCTGATCACCCACGATATTGCCACATCGAGCGAACTGGCCGATGAGGTGGCTGTGATGTACGCCGGCCAGATCATCGAAACCGGCAGCGCCAGGGATTTCTTCACCAATCCGCTGCACCCCTATTCGCATAAACTGATGGCCAGTGTTCCGCGCCTACGCGGCAGAGAGGAACCCGAGTTCATCAATGGACAGCCGCCCAGCCTGATCGATCTCCCCAAAGGATGTCGTTTCGCAGAACGCTGCGAAAAGCGCTTTGGAAAATGCGCTGAAGAACCCCCAACCTTCCAGAAAGGCAGCCGTGCCGTTAAATGCTGGCTGCATGAAACAAAGGTGACCCGATGAACGCAAAAGAACAGTCTTCAATCCAATTAATTGAAATGCAAAAAGGCAACGGGAACGGAACGATCCTGTCCATTCGCGACCTGCACGTCTGGTTCGAATTGCGGAAGTTCGGGTTCGGGCACGCTGGATATGTGCGTGCCGTCGACGGTGTGGATTTCGATCTATCGCGCGGAGAAGCCATTGCCATCGTTGGTGAAAGCGGCTGCGGCAAATCCAGCCTGATGAAAACCATCCTGGGCCTGCATAAACCGACCACCGGCAACGTGCTCTTTGAAGACAAAGACCTTGCCGCCCTCAACAAGGAGGGGATGCGCTGGTATCACTCTCATGTAGGCTATGTGCAGCAGGATCCCTACGGCGCGCTGGCCTCGTTCATGACGATCAAGTTCATCCTCGAAGAGCCGCTCATCATCGGCGGGGTCAAAGACAAGCAGGAACGGCTGGCGCGGATCGAACGCGTCATGGAGGAAGTCAAGCTTACCCCGGTCAATGATTTCCTGGAAAAGTTCCCGCATATGCTCTCTGGCGGGCAGCAGCAGCGGGTGGTCATTGCCAGGGCGATGATCATGGAACCGCGGTTCCTGGTAGCCGATGAGCCGGTTTCCATGCTGGACGCCTCGGTTCGCGTGGAAATACTCAAGCTGCTGCGCAATCTGCAGGCCACCCACCATCTCTCGGTGATCTATATCACCCACGACCTGTCGACCGTCAGTTATTTTGCCGAACGGATCTTTGTGATGTATGCCGGTCAAATAATCGAAAAAGCCAGTGTGGAACGGCTGCTGAATAATGCCTGCCATCCATACACTTTGGCTTTATTGAATGGA
>CAYWCH010000043.1:0-896 GCA_964456715.1 uncultured Anaerolinea sp.
TGATGGGGCGGAAGATGTATTCGTTCATTTCTCTGCCATCCAGATGGATGGCTACCGTGTCCTCAAAGAAGGTCAGAAAGTGGAGTTCACTGTAGAAAAAGGCCCCAAAGGTCTTCAAGCAGCCGAAGTCACCACAGTTGCCTGATAACTTAGATCAAGCGCAAACAGAGCTGAGAAATCCTCAGCTCTGTTTTTTATTCCATTTATAATGCCTGTTTCATCCTGAGCATTGCCTCGACGAGCATCCCCTCCGGGCAGCCAAAGTTCAGGCGCAGGAAGCCCTCCCCTGCTTTACCGAATTCACGCCCATCGTTCATGGCGACTTTCGCTTCATCTAAAAAGAATTTGTAAGGATCCTTTGCCGAAGTCAAGCCGCGGCAATCCAGCCAGGCCAGGTAAGTCCCTTCTGGGATGGACATCTTGATCCCCTTGAGATTATCATGCACGAAGCGCACCAGCAGATCGCGGTTGCTCTGCAATACGCCGAGCAATTCCTCCAACCATTCTGCGCCGTCCCTGTATGCGCTGGTGGCAGCCACAAGCCCCAGAACATTCACATGACCGAGTAAACCCCGCCGTGCGGTTTCGATCTTTTCGCGAAACTCTTTATTCCTGCAAATGATCACCGAACATTCCAGACCGGCGATATTGAAAGTCTTCGATGGAGCGATCAATGTCACCGCTCTTTGCTCGATATCTGCATTTAGTGATGCAATGGGAATGTGCCGGTATCCGCCATAGATCAGATCGCTGTGGATCTCATCGCTGCAGATCGCCACGTTGTGGCGCAGGCAAATTTCCGCCAGTTTTTCCAGTTCATCCTTTCTGAATACCCGCCCCACCGGGTTATGCGGATTGCACAGCAGGAAAACGCGGGTATCCGGCCGGATCGCCTT
>CAYWCH010000043.1:906-13785 GCA_964456715.1 uncultured Anaerolinea sp.
AAAATCGACGCCATACTGGCCGGTGCGGTCCTGCACCAGGTCAACGGTGATGCCATCGATCCCGCCGTTCCGCGGAGCTGCCAAAAATGGCGGATAGACGGGAGTCTGCATGATCATCGACCCTGCACCTCCCGAAAGCGCCTGGCAGACCAGGTTGAACCCGGAAACCACTCCCGGAACAAAGATCAGGTCATCCGCGCTGATCTTCCAGGCATAACGCGCTTCCATTCGCTCTACCACGAGCTGCTTCAGTTCATCACTGATCATCGGGTAGCCAAAAATGCCGTGTTCTACGCGTTCCTTCAATGCGTCGACCACGGGCTGCGGTGATACAAAATCCATGTCTGCCACCCACATGGGCAGGACATCCTTGCCATACAGCCCCCACTTTACGCTTTCTGTTTTACGGCGATCAGGGAAACTTGTGAAATCATACATGGATATACGCAATCCTTCTTTATCAAAAAAGTTATTCTATTATAATCACTTGAGAGCGAACTGGTTCTATAATAAAAATTTTTTTGAGAAAACCCTAAAACATGTCAACTATTCCCTCGTTTCAACTTCTCTCCGCCCATAACTGGAAGGATCATGCCCTGCTTGACAGCGGAAACGGCATGAAGCTCGAACAGTTCGGCGCCTACACGCTTATTCGCCCCGAACCCGAAGCCGTCTGGTCGCCGGCCCTGCCCGACTCGGAGTGGAAGAAAGCCGCGGCAACCTACAAACCCTCCCCAGAAGAGAACGGCGGTCACTGGGAATACGCCCGCAAGCTGCCCGAGCGTTGGCGCATGTCTTACGGAGAGCTTTCCTTTTGGGTTCAGACATCCGCCTCTCGCCACCTGGGGGTATTCCCCGAGCAATCGTGCCAGTGGGATTGGACGGATAGGGTCATCCGAAGTGTAAAAGAACAACCCCGGGTGCTTAATCTCTTTGGCTATACCGGACTGGCTTCACTGGCTGCTGCCAAAGCTGGCGCGTTGGTGACCCACCTGGACGCGTCCAAGAAGGTCGTCACCTGGGCGAAAGAGAACCAGGCGCTTTCCGGCATGGAGGCGTTGCCCATCCGCTGGATCGTCGATGACGCGCTCAAGTTCGTCCAGCGTGAAGCCCGGCGTGGTGCGAAATATCACGGCATCATTCTCGACCCACCCAAATTTGGCCGCGGTCCCAAGGGCGAGGTCTGGGAGTTTTATAAATTACTCCCCGGCCTGCTTAAAGCCTGCTGTGAGATACTCGATCCAAATCCATTGTTCGTCCAATTAACTGCGTATGCGGTGAAAGCCTCTGCGGCCACGATGTTCTTTGCAGTGGATGAAATGATGCACGGAAATAAAGGAACAACCACCTGCGGCGAGATCGGTTTGACAGAGAAATCCGCCGGACGGTTCCTCTCCACGGCGATCTATGCCCGTTGGACCAGCAATCAAGACCTATCCTGATTACGGAGGGAACAGATTATGAGCAACGCCATCGGTAATAGTTGGAACCTGGTGAAATCAAGCGCGAAAGTGCTTAGCCAGGACAAGGAATTGGCGCTTTTTCCTGTCGTCTCTTCCATCGCAATGGTCATTTTGACGGTTGTGTTCTTCCTGCCGTTCATCTTCGCCGGGGCAATTGACTCCATCTCGCAGAGCGGGCTGAACTGGGTGCATTACCTTGTATTATTTGTCTTCTACGTTTTCCAGTATTTCATCATCGTCTACTGCAATACCGCCCTGGTGGGTGCCGCCCTCATTCGCCTCCGCGGCGGTGACCCCACGGTGAAGGACGGCTTCAATACCGCCAACAAGCGATTCGGAAAGATCTTCATCTACGCGGTGATCTCTGCTACAGTCGGCGTCATTCTCAGTCTCATCCGCGACCAGGGAAAAAACGTAGGCAAGGTGATCGTCTCCATCATCGGCTTCGTTTGGAACGTCGCCACCTTCCTGGTCGTTCCGGTATTGGCCGCTGAAGATATCGGACCCATCGATGCCATCAAGCGCAGCGTGGAGTACATGAAGCGCACCTGGGGCGAGCAACTGGTCGGCAGTTACGGCATCAGTATCGTGTTCAATTTGATCGGTTTCCTTGTGTTCCTCGTATGTGCCGCAGGCGCTTTTTTGGCCTATTACTTCTCATTGACCTACTGGGTTTACATCGGATTGGGAGTTTTCCTGATCCTAACGATCATGGCTCTGGCGCTAATCAGTTCCACGTTGAACGGCATTTACACTGCTGCGTTGTATCAATATGCCAGTACCGGCGAAACGGGCTCCTTCTATGAACCATCCGTTTTACAGGGAGCTTTTAGAACCAAAACCAGCTAATCGGAATGAGTTTCTGCCGTCCACCTTTAATAGTCTCTGTGCTATGAACATAATAACAGTATCCATTCACTTCGGAAGAAGACACAAGGTCGCGTAGATGCGAATAAAGATCATTTCGATCTCGTTGTTGCTGATGCTTGCCCTGGCGTCGTGCAACTTTCCGCTGGCTGCACACCCGGAGCCTGCTGCCTCAACAGTCGCACCAGCGATCATCTATATCACCGCCACACCAGGCACGACCAATCCCCTTCCAGGGACGGAGACCACTCCCGCTCCATCCTTTTCATTAAATAATGGCGTCTTTTCCTATCCGGCTCAATCCGGAGACACTCTGGATGTGGTGGCGCGTCATTTTGGGGTTTCCACAGCGCAGATCACCTCCGATCAACCCATCAGCCAATTTGGCGTACTAACTCCTGACCAGATCCTCTTCATCCCTGATGCTCTAAACGGAACCTTCATTTCCACCAACCTGATCCCTGACAGCGAGGTTATCTTTTCACCCACCGCCGCGGACTTCGACATCGCGGGCTTCATCGCATCCAAAGGCGGCTACCTGAGCGCATACACCGAAATTGTGGATGACGAAGAAATGACAGGCACACAGATCGTGGAATGGGTGGCTTATGCCAATTCGATCAATCCCCGCCTGCTGCTGGCACTGATCGAATATCGTTCACACTGGCTTACTCGAATCCCGTTCGAACCTGAAACCGTCTCACCGCTCGGTTTCTATTACAAAGATCACCAGGGTCTTTACCTGGAATGCGCGTTGATGGCAAAATGGTTGAACACCGGTTACTACGGCTGGCGCCTCGGAGAATTCACCGAGTTGAATTTCAACGACAACTCCATGCACCGCGTAGAGCCTCAACTGAACGCCGGGACAGTCGCCTTACAGTACTTCTTCTCGCGGATCGTGCTTCCGGTATATTGGGAGAAAGCCTTGTCTGCCACAGAAGGCATTATGGCAACCTATGTGGAACTCTTTGGCGATCCGTGGCAGCGCGCTGCGTCGGTCTCACCCATGATCACCCCCGCAGTGGTCCAGCCTGAATTGACCCTGCCCTTCACACCGGGCGAAGAATGGGCGCTCACCGGCGGCAGCCACTTCGACTGGAACGCTGGCACACCCACGGGTGCGCTGGATTTTGCCCCGATCACCGGTGAGCCGCCCTGCCAGGTTTCGCGCGCCTGGGTGCTCGCCCCTGCATCCGGCAGGATCATCTACTCGGCTTACAACATGGTACTCCTGGATGTTTATGACGACCAGGGCAAATCCACCGGCTGGCAGATATTTTTCATGCATATCGCCAGAGAGGAAGCCATCCAGTCAGGCACAATGGTTTCACGCGACGATCCCATCGGTCATCCGTCCTGTGAAGGCGGCGCTTCCACAGGCACTCACTTTCATATCACCCGCCGCTACATGGGGGAATGGCTGGGTACCGGCTATCCCTTTCCCTTCATCATGAGCGGCTGGACGGCTTTGTCTGGTGACCAGCGATACCAGGGTACCCTCGTCAAAGGAGACCAGGTGATCACGGCTACTTCATACGCTGGACCGGAATCGCGTATCGTCAGGTGAGCAGATGGATTTCATTCCTCTCTTTGAAAAAAGGATTACCCCATGATCATTGCTGAAAAAACGGCTAAATCCATTCTCTCCAAGTCGCAGATCTTCCCTTACGTCATTAACCCTTACATCGGTTGCCAGCATAGCTGCATTTATTGCTACGCCAAATTCATGAAACGCTTCACCGGCCACCAGGAACCCTGGGGGGAATTCGTTGACGTCAAGATCAACGCGCCTGAATTATTACAAAAAGAAATCCTCAAAAAGAAACGTGACCGGGTCTGGGTTAGCGGTGTTTGTGATCCCTACCAGCCGCTGGAGGCAAAATACAAGCTCACCCGCCAGTGCCTGGAAATACTAGCTACGAACAACTGGCCGGTGACCGTGCAGACCCGTTCCCCGCTGGTCACCCGCGACATTGACATCCTCAAAACCGGACAGGATTTAGAAGTCGGATTCAGCATCACCACCGCTGATGATGACATCCGCAAACTCTTCGAACCGCACGCGCCATCGATCCAGAGCCGCATCAATGCATTGGATGAATTGCACCGTGCCGGTATTCGCACCTTCGCCATGATCGCTCCCATGCTTCCCAACGCGGAAGGTCTGGGTGAGATGCTGGCAGGCAAGATCGACCAAGTCATTTTCGATCGAATGAATTATTCAAACGCCACCTGGGTTTACCGTAAAAATGGATTGATGCAGTATCTCTCGGACGAGTATTTCGAGGGGACAAAAACACTGCTCACCGATCGGTTTGCCAAAGCCGGGATAACTCAATAGAAAGAGTTGGTTGATAGAGAAACGGACGAGGAGTTTTCCTCGTCCGTTACATTTTTACTGCCAGGTTCAGCACCCTGCTCAGGAAGAGCACTGTGCCGGTAGGCTTATCCACGATCGCAAAAAAGGCAAGCCTGTTCGAAGGGAGTATCCTTTAAAGTTCCGGATTAACGATTTGTGTCCACAGTCGTAGTATCAGCCGGAGTAGATGCACTGCCCGTTTTTGCCAACCCGAACTTGAACCAGGCAATGGGGACAACAAGGGAACAGGCAATGGCCGTGATCCAGAAAGGCGTCTGCGGGCTGAATTTCTCCCACAATTGACCTCCGATCCATGGCATCGGCAGCGAGAGGATGCCAAGCGAGGTACCAAAGAAGCCGAAGGCAAGCCCTCGTTTCTCCTCAGGCACGACCCGCGAGATGAGCGAGTTGTATGCCGGCGACAGGACGCCGTCTCCCAGCCCCATCAGAATTCTGGAAAACAGGAAGCCAAAATAGCCTGTGGCCGTGACCATCACCACCAGGCTGGCAGCCAGCATCGCGAACCCCCCTACCAGGATGGTTCGCTCTGACCACTTGTCTGTGAGCCAGCCGCCGATAAAGTTACCGAGGATACAGGCACCGCCGAAAAATGAACCAAACAGTCCAATTTGCTCAACGGTCAGATGACCGATATCCGAGAGATAGATCGGGAAGAGCTGCCCTGCCAGGTTAAACGAAGTATCGAGTA
Source organism: uncultured Anaerolinea sp. (assembly GCA_964456715.1). Lineage (GTDB taxonomy): Bacteria > Chloroflexota > Anaerolineae > Anaerolineales > Anaerolineaceae > UBA6107. Next base: position 6,308 of record CAYWCH010000043.1, read on the forward strand.
ATCCATCTGTGACCCAGATCCAGGTCAAGACACCTCCGGCGAAGAGCAATCCAAAGATCGAAACCAACTGGGTTTTCAAGCCCTTGAAAGAAGGTTTCTCCGGTGTACGCTCTGGTTTAAACCGCTCCGAGAGTGCCATGTAGACTCGCAGCAGTGTTGCCAGCAGGAAGAAGATAAAAGCCGCCACCAACATGGCCTTGAAGCTAATCCGGTAAGCCAGGATACCGCCCAGGATGGGGCCGATGACCGTGACCACCATATAGATGCCCTGGATGACACCAAAAACACGTCCGCGTTCATCTTCGTCGCATTGTTCTGCGATGTAGGCATTGAAACTTGGCGCCACAAATGACATGGAAACGAATTCCACGCACAGACCCAGCATCACCCATTGCCAGGACGGCGAAATGAAGAAGATGAGATAACCAAACACGGTGATGACACTGCCAATCGCGATCGCGCGCAGCCTTCCGACGGTATCCGACATCCACCCGCCGAAGATCTGCATCACGATGGGCACCAGCGACGCCACGGTATAAACCAGACCCACCTGGGCGACCGAAGCTCCCAGGCTGATGAGATACAACGATAACATGCTGTTAAGCATCTCGCCTGCGATGTTTGCCAGGATCATTCCCAGCAGGAACCAGCGCAGGTTGACATTGACCATCGAGAATATGTTCTTCTTCATTTAATACCTTGTTGAATCGGCTATGACGAGAATACGCACGGCAGGTTTACAGCTCCTGCAAAATAACCCCAATGAAGGGCATCCAATTATATCCACATTTCAGCATAAACCGTAATAATAATCGAAATTACTTCTAATAAATGCTATAAATAGATATACTCACCCGTGCCTCAAGGAAACAGGAGAAAAATGTCCATAATCTGCCGGCAATACGATCCCGATCGTGATTATCTCAATATCAGTCGGTTTCTGATCACCCATCATATGGCGGGGAACCGTGATGGCAATTGGCTGGAGCCTGCCTGGGAATATATGCATTTTCATCCCATGATGGATCAATCCCTTTTGCCTTTGATTCGAATTTGGGAGGACGATGGCAGTATCGTGGCAATCGTTCATTTCGAGTGGTGCTTGGGGGAAGCGTTTTTTCAATTCGAGAAGGGTTATACGGATCTGTTCCCCGAGATGCTCGAATATGCCGAGCAAAACCTCTCAACGGTCTCCAAGGAAACCGGTAAAAGGGTCCTGCACGCCTTTGTGAACGATAATGCGCCGGATCTTGGCCGTCACATGGCGTCACGGGGATATTCGGTGGATCAATCTGAATGCCGGCCGCTGTACACTCTCGATCTCACCCCGCCTCTTCAACGGATTGAACTGCCGCAGGGTTTTCGTTTGACCGATCTGCAGGAAACCCGGGATTGGAACAAAGTAAACCGGGTGCTCTGGCGCGGTTTTGATCACGAGGGCGAACCTCCCTGCGATGAAGCGGAGTTGGAAAGCCGCCGCAGGATGTTCGAAACCCCCACTGCAAAAATGGATCTCAAGATTGCGGTGGAATCGCCTGCCGGTGACTTCGTCGCTTTCTGCGGAACGTTCTACGAACCTGTCAATCACTTCGCTTACGTCGAGCCCGTTGCCACGGATCCGGATTACCGGCGCCTCGGGCTGGGCAAGGCGGCTGTCCTCGAAGGGGTCCGGCGCTGTGCCCTGCTTGGTGCTGATGTGGCATACGTCGGATCAGATCAACTCTTTTACCAGTCGATCGGCTTCAAGAAAGTATTCAACGCTGATTGCTGGGTGAAAACCTTCTAAACGCAAAATAATGGATGAATAAAACGCGACGCTTCAATCAGCGTCGCGTTTTTCATTTGAAAATTGTTCAAACCATTGTTGTAGTTGAAATTACAGCCTTCCCCAGCCGGATGGTTTTGCTCTGCCCTGGATGGAGGGTAAAAGGTTCAACCGAGAATGTCCGTGTTTTGGCATCATTACTTCCCGGCTGCAGGGACTTGAAATGCTCATCCACGCCGCGGAAATGGATGCGGTAAACACGCTTGGCGGGGACTACGCTACGGTCGCCCTCTACCGCGTGAATGGTGAACTTTGCGCCTTTCAACTCGAAGCGGGTGACGGCAAATATTCCGCAATCGTAATCAGTACTGACGCCATCGTCCTCGTAAAGCTCAAATTGGTTATCCGCTCCGGGGAAGACGTACACATCCAGCTCGGACGGATTATCCACTCCGCCCCAACCGCTCATCGCACCCATCGGCACGATGGCGCCCGCTTTGGCATAGACGGGGATGTCCTCCAAATCGGCCTGGACCGTTTGCCATCCACTCGCGGGGATTTTTTCGCCATCGAAGAAGTTGTACCACTGCCCCGTTGGGAACCAGACCCGCTTGGCGGTTTTCGTTTCACCCGCGGCTGCCGGGGCTGTGATCGGAGCCGCGAGCAGCTCCGTCCCAAAGTAATACTGGTCCCTTGCCCTGTAGGCTTCGGGGTTCTTCATGTTGCCGTAATACATCGGCGCCACCAGGCTGACGCCGGTCTGATGCGCCCGCCAGGCCATGCTGTAGATATACGGGATCAGCGCGTGCCTGAGCTGCATGGCCGTCCGCGCTGCCTTGAAATAGCGCTCCGGCTTCATCCACGGACGGCGTTCCAGTTCAGCCCGCTTTGTGGAATGCACCCTGAAAATGGGGCTGAAGACGCCGAACTGCACCCAGCGCAGGTAAAGCTCCGGCGTCAGGTCTTTGAACATGTGCCCGCCCAAGTCATGACTCCACCAGCCGTAAGCCACGTTGGCTGCCGTGGCCGTGAAGTAGGGTTGAAAAGCCAGTGTCCGCCATTGGACGATGGTGTCGCCGCTAAACCCGATCGGGTAACGATGGTTCCCCAACCCGCCCCAGCGCGAAAACACGAACGGCCGCTTCCTGCCGTCCCGGCCGAGGTCCTGGAAATGCAGATGATTGAGCCACCACAGCGGATCCAGCCCGGGGATACTGCTGGTGCGCTTCTGCTGGTAATCCATCCACCAGAAATCGACACCTTCGTCGATTTGACGGTCGACCGGTTGACCATAATCACCGTGTTCTTCGTAGGGATGATGCAATATATCGAAATAACCCTCCGCGAAGCGTGGATTGGCGATGTCGAACGCGATGGGCTTCCGGCTGGCCGGATCGATCCCCATCCATTTTGCCAGTTCCGGATAATGCGCTTCGTGCGGGTACACCCCGTTGGCCGGATGCAGATTCAAGGCGGTTTTCAAGCCCTGCTCGTGCAGCCAGTGGATCAGCGCGGGAGGATCGGGAAACAGTTCGCGATTCCAGGTATATCCCGTCCAGCCGTCCGAGCGGTTGCCGGTCTTGGTAATGTGCCAGTCCATGTCGATGATGCAGACCGAGAGCGGCACCTCGTGCGCGCGGAAGTCCTCCATTAACGACTTAATGTCCTCCTGGCTGTATTCCCAATACCTGCTCCACCAGTTGCCCAGAATATAACGCGGGACCATCGGGATGGCGCCTGCCACCCGGGTAAAGTCGCGCAGGCAGGCCTGGTAATCGTCAGCATAACCGAAGAAATACAGGTCCTTCTTCTGGCCGTATTTCAGGCCAAAGATCGAGTTTTTTGTTCCACTTCTCGACGTCATCCAGCCTGTTTCATTAAATACCGGCGTATGTGAATCATCCACCACCGCCCAGCCGGAACGGGAGAGCAGCCCCTGTTCCAGACGTGTCGTTCCGGCGTCACCATCCAGGGTACGCGCCGTCCCTTTGAGGTTTTCCGATTGTTTATCGCCGTAATGCCAATCCAGACCGCTGTGCTTGAGCTGAATCCACAGGGAGTTCCTTGTGAAACCACGCGGATTGAAGGTATAGCGCAGATGTAAATAATCCGTTTCGATCTCGATCTTCTCAGCAGTGACCGTCTGTTTGAAAATCGGCACGGGCTGCCGGCGCTGCCAAAAAGCCTGTGAGGGTCTGTCTTCGAATTGACCTTGTGGGTCGAACTCCATGCGGATCAGGCGGTCGGTCAGCACCGTAAACTGCACCGGACCCTGGCGGAGGACAGCCTTGGGATCGGCAATCGGGTGAAACTCAGGTACAGGTGGCAATGGCATATGAATGACTCCCTGTTATGGTTTGGAATGGAATTCGGCTTGTAATCTCTTCGTCCTGTGCAACTCGAAGATCACCAGCTCGTTGCTGCCGGCCTTCAGCAGCGGCGCGGGCACATAGAGTGAACGCTGCGGCCCGATGCGCCAGTAACGCCCCAGGTTGAAGCCGTTGATCCAGGCGACCCCCTTGGTCCAGCCCGGCAGCTTGAGGAAGGTATCAAGCGGCTGATTGACTTCGAATGTCGCGCGGTAAAAAGCCGGCCCGGAGGATGCCTCGGAGACTGGCAAATACTTGATTGAAGAGAGATCCTCCAGAGGCAGGCACCACGCCTCCCACTCGAAGAGTTGGCTGCCGTTGAAGAACACACCGTCGAGGATGCCTTTGCGGTCCATCAGCGCCGGGCCGAAATTCACCCGTCCCATGTTCTCCACCAGGATGTCCAGCCTGCCGCCACCCTCGGGCACATCGACACGGATTGTTCTGCCAGGCAGATTGCGTTCCAGGATACCGAGCGCTATCCCGTCAAGAAAAACCTGCGCCCGGTCGTGCAGTCCATTGATGGTTAGCTTGCCTTTCTGCGGGCCGGACATTTGCTTGCGGTACAGGATGAATCCGTAGTTCTGGCCGAGGAATTCCATCGGTTCGGGGGCTGCCAGCCGCACCGGCTGCGAAAGCTCCGGCAGTGCCTGCCATAAAGACGCCGCTTCCGTCACTATAACCGGGTTCAATTCGAGTTTGGGGGTCGGTCCGGGCAGCGCGTCAGCGGGTAATGGTGCGTACTTGCCGATCACCTTGCGCATCGCGTGATATTTTTTGGTCAACTCGCCCGATTCGGAGAGCGGAGCCTCGTAATCGTAGGAACTGACCATCGGCAGGTATATGCCGAGGCTGTGATTGGCGCCGCTCATGAAACCGAAGTTCGTGCCGCCGTGCCACATGTACAGGTTCACCGAAGCGCCGGCTTTGAGAATGCGCTCCAGGCTGCGCGCGTTGACGTTCGCCGAACGTTTCTGATGCCATGCCCCCCAGTAATCGAACCAGCCGTCCCAGAACTCGGTACACATCAGCGGTCCCACCGGTTGATGCTGGCGCAGCGCCTTGAAGCGTTCCTCCGGCGCGCCGGCAAAATTGACCGTGGCATGGATGCCGTCCAGCGTGCCCGCCTTGAGGTGGGTGCCGACCTCACCATCCGAGGTGAACAGCGGCACGTCGATGCCGTTCTTCCGCATCGAATCGACCAGCGCGCGCAAATAAATCTTATCGTCGCCGTAACTGCCGTACTCGTTCTCCACCTGCACCATCAGGATCGGCCCGCCGCGGGTGATCTGCAGCGGAGCCACCTTTGATAGTATTACCTTGAAGAAACGTTCGACCGCTTCGAGATACGGCGGGTAAGAGCAGCGCACCCGCATCCCCGTATCCTTGAGCAGCCAGGCCGGCAGCCCGCCGAAGTCCCACTCGGAGCAGATGTACGGTCCCGGTCGGAAAATCACCTTCAAGCCGTGCGCCGCGGCTGCCCTGATATAGGCCGCCACGTCCAGGTTGCCTTCGAAGTGGAACTCACCCGGGCGCGGTTCGTGCAGATTCCAGGCCGCGTAGGTCTCGATGGTATTTAACCCCATCAAGCGCGCTTTTTCAAGGCGGTCATCCCAGTACTCTCTGGGCACGCGGAAATAGTGCATCGCTCCGGAGAGGATGCGGAATGGTTTGTCGTCAAGTAGAAAGTCCTTGCCCTGGATTTTGAAAGTGGACATGATGCCTCACGATTATCGGTATGCTCTAGATACTACATGATTTCATCCCAACCTGCAATAAATGACATCATTATTCAATAACTTCCCATTTCGATTCCAGCCCGAAAGAAAAACTCTGCGCCAATCTGACGCAGAGCAAATTTTTACTCTAGGACTTATCCCGGGTACTGCCGGAAGAGCTGCCCCCACGGACTCTCTTCCAGCCACTGGTCGACCACCTTGCGGCCGTTCTTGGGATACCAGTAGTGGTCGTGGTAATACTCGCTGGCGAAAATGAACATCTTGACCAGCGGGGTATGGAACAGCAGCTTCTGGAATATCTTAAGCGGTGACCGCCACAGCAGCATGCCGGTTCCGGTCCCCAGGTTGACACCCACCTTGAAGTTCCAGCGTTCCTCGGCAAGTTCCGGCATGCCCACGATCTCGATCTCCGCCGGGTTGCCCTGCCCCAGGCCGCGTTCGGTGGCGTGGGCGATGTAGTCGATTTTCATCGGGTCGAAGCCCATGATGCGCGCAGCCACCGCGTCGATGGCCACCTGGTCGGACGAAGCCAGGATGACGTCCTTCTTGTGCGGCATCAGCGTGCGCGGACCGGGTCCGCTGCCGGCCGTGGTGCCGTCCATGGTGGCGAACAACCCGGTGTGGATCTCCTTCTGGATGGCCAGCAGGTCGCACAGCGTGTCGTGGATCCAGGTGTGGGTGTAATGACGGTTCACGTTCAACAGACCGCCGAACGCGTTCTTCATCGCGCCGGTGGTGGTGGTGTAGCTGTGTGTCTTTACGGTGGGCAGGTGCACGATGTTCTTGCCGAAGAAGTAATCCGGCAGGAAAATGCCTTCAGGGAAGACCTTGTCCAGCACGGCCATTTTTGCCTTGGGTTTATACTCCACCCAGGTCATGTCTTCGGGTTTGAAATTGTATTTTTTGTCGATGCCGTATTTCTCGAGCACCGGTCCGAACTTGTTGTAGCGGTCGCCCAGGTCGGCAATGGTTACCACGGTCTTGTTGTGCACGTTCACCAGGTCGTTGAAGCCGTTTTCCTTGAGCCCCATGATCGTGCCTTCGAGCTGCCATGGCGTGGTGTTCGAACTGGGATACATCAGGTGCCAGCTGATGTTGTCCTTGAGGATCGTTTTGGCGGACGGGTCCAGCGCTTCCTTGATCCCGGCCAGTTCACACAATCGCACGTAATCCTTGAGCACGTTCTCAGGGCTGGTTCGCAAGATAGCAACACGAGATTTCTTCATGGGACTGATGTCTCTTTTCTACAGATATCCTGTCAACCACCGCAGGTCATCCATTCAATTTATTTCTGAATTCTACCCGATAAATCCGGGCTTTTCCAAATTGAATGAAACGGTTACGACTGAGATGTTCAGCTTAAGGCATTTCCTGTAGTACAAAATCACTTTTTGGGCTGATGTTGCTCCTCGTTTCATATGAAAATTCTAATGATTATTCGATGCGAGACAATCGGCAGGTATAATTACGCCTGCAAATATTATTAGAAATCGGTCGCATTTATCTGTGGAAAACACCCAAAAAAACAGTTCTCGCAACCTTCTGTTGATTCGCGTCTATTACTTTTTCTATTTCGGCGCCATGGGGGCGGTCAGTCCGTTCGTC
>CAYWCH010000044.1:0-12422 GCA_964456715.1 uncultured Anaerolinea sp.
CTGTTGTTCTTCATTATCAGTCTGCCCGGCTTCAGTTCCAAAGCCAAGTAGATCTTCGATCCAATAAAACAGTGCCCCGGTCATCCGGGGCATTTGCGTTTTTTATTCTCGTGTGATCAATTGATGGATATGTTGGCAGTGGTCCAGCGCGTGCCAGCAGGCCCTGCGGATGAGCTTGCGCGGCGACCAGATCTCACCGGCAACGCCGCGGACGATTTCCCTGCCGGCAGTTGCAGGCATGGCTGAACGGAGGTTATCCAACATCTTCTGCAACCTGGCACCCGTTTCCTCAGGCAGCGATTTGCGTTCGCAGTTCTCCAGTCCCAGCCGGCTCAAATACCACCATTCCGCGTTGGCCACGTGTTCAACGATACCGCGGATGCTCCAGCGCTGATCCGGGTAGGCGCGGTTAAGCAGCTCGTTGCTGAGCGGAGCGGTCAATTCGACGAGGTCGTTGTGCGCCCACTCAACCACTTTCAAGCCCTGTTCGATTTCCCGGGCGGTGAGGGGCAGCCAATCGTGATGGAACCAGGCATTGATCTCCAGATCGCCTTTTTCATCCGGCTGCAGATTGTCATTGACCATGTAGGCGCGGAAAGTTTCCACCAGGCGGATGTCGAAATCTCCCAGGTCTTTTAACCAGGAGTGATCGGTATACCCCTCCAACCAACCCTTGAATGCGATCAGCGCCTGGGGAACGCGGATGAGAGCTTCGGCTTCTTCAGAGCCATATGCAAAGCAGCCCGGATAATCGAGCAACCAGGCAATTGACCTGTTCTCCATATTGTTTTCGATTGGCATCTTCCACCTCAAAACCGGATTATAGCACTTCGATCGTATGCAAAGCGCAGGTTTTGAACTCTTGACAGAATTAGATGGAACCTGCTTTATAATTTTACCGTCTATATACAGAGTGCAACCCAACAATCATGAGGCGGAACATGGCAAACGAGACGAAAAATTCAAAAACAGAAGGCCGCAATAAAATTCATTTTGAATGGCTGCTCCCGATTTTTCTGCACCCGCGGAAAACGATCAACCAAATCATCGCGCAAGACAAGCCGGTCTGGCTGACGCCACTGACGCTGCTTTCCGGTTTGATGATCCTTTCCAGTTTGATCGCCTGGCCGATCAGGCGCGACGCGATCATCAATGGCTTCACCATGCCGACAGATTTTCAATATTACTCTGCCGAACAGCAGGCGCAATTCTTGAGCGCGCAAGCTTCGCAATCATCCATCCTGTTCACTTTTATTTTTCCGGTGCTGGGTGCCCTGGTGGGGTTATGGCTGACCTGGTTCCTGATGAGCAGTATTCTGCACATGGCTCATTTCATCTCAGGCAGTTCCACAGACAAACACGGCTACTTCAATCTGGTGGCCTGGGCAATGAGCCCATTGATGGTCCGTGAAGTGGTACGCATCTTCGCCATGCTCTTTACCCATTCAACGATATCCGCGGCGGGCCTATCAGGGTTTGCCGGCGGTGCCGGGGCGGGAGCAGGGTTCCTGGCCGGGATACTGGCTCAAATCGATATTTTCTTTATCTGGGAGATCATCCTGCTGCTCGTAGGTGTGGTACCCCTTTCTGGATTATCGCGCACAAAAAGCTGGGGAGCCACAGCGGCCACTCTTTTGATCATGGTGCTGCTGCTGGCCATCCCGCATCTGGTGAGCAACGTGATCAGCGGCGTGGGCAGCGGTTCCTCCGCCAGTTACGCTTCGATGGGATAAACCAATCTTATGACCCCGAAGAAATATATCCGCATCGAAGATCTGCGGAAGACGTATAAAATGGGCGAGACCCTGGTGCACGCGCTGGCAGGCGTCAGCCTGGAGATCGCGCGTGGATCGTTTACGGTCATCATGGGGCCTTCCGGTTCCGGCAAGAGCACCCTGCTCTATCTGCTCGGTGGATTGGACAAGGTCACCTCCGGAAAGATCGATGTGGATGGTCAATTGATCTCTGAGATGGACGAGAATTCGCTGGCTGAATACAGGCAAAACAAGGTAGGGTTCATCTTCCAGTCTTTCAACCTGATCGTTTCGATGACCGCTGAAGAGAACGTGGCCTTCCCGCTGCGGTTCTCAGGGGTGGCAGCCTCGGAACGGAAAACCCGCTCGATCGGTTTGATGGAAAAGGTGGGTTTGAAAGACCGCGTTGGCCACCGCCCCACAGAGCTTTCGGGCGGACAGCAGCAGCGCGTTGCCATTGCCAGAGCCCTGATCTACGATCCGCCGCTGATCCTGGCGGACGAGCCCACCGGCAACCTCGACAGCGCCAGCGGCTTCGCGATCATGGAAGCGCTGTCGGAATTGCACAGCAACGGCAAAACGGTAATCGTGGTCACCCATGACCAGCGCATGATGCAATTTGCCACGAACAGGGTCTACCTGTTGGACGGAAACATTGTTGATGAGAGTGAATTCCTGGCTGCGACCCAGTTGCAGAGGATACAGGCATAGAGAGGAACACATCATGAAGAAGAGAACATTACAGTCAATTACGGGAATCATCCTGATTATTTGTCTGGCGTTGACCATGGTCCCGGCGCAGGCGTCAAGCGGACGGGCCGGAGCACTGGCTGCTCCATTGATGGACGCGGCGTTCAGCGTCTCGGTGGATTCAAGCGCCAAAACCGGGATTGCCGGGGCAATCGTGACCTACAATTTTACAGTGACCAACAATACGGCAGCCGATCTGCCGATTACTATCAGCAATCCGGTATCCGTCAGCGGATGGGACCCGGCTCCATCGGTGGATACCAACTCTTTGAACGTACCTGCATCAGGCACGGCCAACTTCACAGTGAACGTGCCGATCCCCGCGGGGGCGTCTGCCGGTCAGAATGATATTCAAAACGTCACCGTGTCTGACGGGATCGATTCACTCACCACCAGCCTGACCACCACGGTCAAGGCGGTGGTCGCAGCAGGAAGACCTGTGCTGATGGTGGCGGCTTACTACCTCAACTCAGGCAAGGTCGCAGCCGGGAATGATTTCGAGCTGGCGGTCAAATTGAAGAATACCGGTGGAGACACTGCTCGTAACATCGTCATTTCTTATGACGGCGGCAGCAGTTTTTACCCCAAGAATTCCGGTGGCATCAATTCTGTATCGGCCATTGGCGCCGGCGACAACAAGACCACCAAACAGACCTTCACCGGAGCCTCCGAATTGGCCTGGACCGAGATCGCCACAATCAAGGCAACCGTCTCCTACACCGATTCGGCCGGAACGGCATATTCAGACACTTTCACCCTGACCTTCGATGTGCAAACCGCCAACAATTCGGGGTATTACGCCACCGCCACACCAGCGGGTGCCAATGAACCGCAGCTAGTGATCACCGGCTACAAGATCGATGTCGATCTGTTGCAGCCGGGGACGATCTTTACCCTGAGCCTGGATGTGAAGAATATGGGTAATTCTGACGCCCAGGCCGTATCCATCATCATGGGTGGGGGCGGAACATCCTCCAATTCAGATACCGGCACCCCGGCAGCAGGGGGCGTCTCAGGGGCCGGGGGTGAGCTGACGAACTTTGCCCCGTTGGACAGCGCCAATGTGCTTTACCTGGGGAATATCGCCAGCGGCGCCACGGTTTCGGTGACGTCAAAATTGATCGTCAACGTTTCGACTGAGCCTGGCGTCTATACAATGAAGTTTTCCTTCGTTTACAGCGACAGCAAAGGAAATCGGGTGGTGGATGACCAGAGCATCACCCTGCTCGTTTACTCCCTGCCGCAAATCGCGGTTGATTTTTACCGCGACCCCGGCATCATCTATGTGGGATCGCCGACAGTGCTCCCCATCCAGGTGACTAACCTGGGGAAGAAATCGAATGTTTTGGGCAACATGAAAGTCACGGCTGACGGCGAGGAGATCACCAACAATGTCTCTTTGGTGGGCGCCCTGGATCCGGGTGGATACTACACACTCGATGCCGAGATCATTCCCTCCAAACCAGGACCGCTGGATATTATCATCACCATCAATTACAACGACGATTTCAACCAGCCTCGCACGATCGAGCAGAAGATCACCATCAACGTTGAACCGGCGATGGAATTCACTCCCGAACCAGGTATTGAAGGGGCTGAAACAGGCGGCAAGCCGGGGATGCCGGTAGATCTGATGCCGGAAACGTTCTGGCACAAGATACTCCGATTCCTTAAAGGATTGTTTGGATTGGACAGCGCGTTGGAAAACCAATCGGTAACCCCGGTTGAAATCACCCCCGAAGTTCCTACTTATTTCGGTCCAAAGGGATAGGTTAAGCCGAAATGAAATTTCTGGACCTGGTAAGCCTGGTTTTCTATAATCTCAGCCGCCGTAAAGGCAGGGTCGTTCTGACTGCCATTGGTGTGGTCATCGGCACTGCCGCGGTGGTGATCCTGGTATCGCTGGCGGTGGGTTTGCAGAAGAATGCCACCAGCCAGTTGTGGGGAATCAACGACCTCAGCAGTATCGAGGTTTACCCGGGGTATATTGAAGCAGCTGCGGGCGGCAGCTCCAGCGGGCTCAAAGGCGGGGGCGGGGGTTACGATAGCATGAAGTACCTGACCCCATCCGCCATTGAGAGTATCAAAGGGATCCCCGGTGTAAAACAGGTGATCATCGAAGATTATCTTCAAAACGGTTCAGAACTGGTCTTCGGCAAACTTCACAATTACGGCAATATCATGGGTGTGGATGTGGGCGACCTTTCTGACATGGGGCTTTCGGTCAGTTCCGGTACCACCCAGTTGGACAAGGGTACGGCGATCATCGGCAGTTGGGTCGGGCAGAGCTTCTACGATCCCAAGGCGAGACCCGGCGATGACCCGGTCACTCCTCCCGACCTGCTGGGGCAGCAGGTGAAAATGACCATCTTCAGATACACCGCCGATGGTCAAATGATCCAGAAGACAGTTTCCATCCGGGTGGTGGGCATTCTCAGCACCACCAAGGGCGGCGCGGACAGCACAATCTACATGCGGTTGGATGATGTGACAGCGTTCAATGAGTGGTCACGCGGTACGCGCATCAACCGCAACAAAGAGGGTTATTCAATGGTGTTGGTGAAAGCTGATGATGTAAAATCGGTGCTCGATATCACCAATGCGATCAACGACCTGGGCTACCAGGCCTATACTCCCCAATCGACCGTTGAAAGCATCAACAGCTTCTTCCTGGTCCTGCAGGTGGTTTTTGGCGGTGTGGGAGCTATCGCTCTCCTGGTGGCTGCCATCGGCATCGCCAATACCATGACCATGGCCATCCTCGAACGAACGCGTGAGATCGGCATCATGAAAGCCGTTGGCGCAAAGAACAAAGACATACTCAGCATCTTCCTGGGTGAAGCCGCGGGGATCGGACTGGTGGGCGGCATCGGCGGCGTCATCATCGGATGGGGAGCCAGCAAATTGCTGAATGTGATCGCCATTTCGTATTTCTCCAGCCAGACCAGTTCAGCGATGGGCACTTCGCTCTCGATGGTCACTTCAACACCCATCTGGCTGGTTGTTTTTGCCCTTGTTTTCTCGATCATCGTGGGACTGCTCTCCGGACTGGTGCCGGCCATCCAGGCAGCTTCTCTGATTCCGGTGAATGCGCTAAAATATGAATAGCTCTGCATTGGAGAGATGCTATGAAAATGCCGCCAAATGAAGTTATGGTCAGACGTTACCGCGCCGGGTTGGGAAAAGTCGCCGGCCGGATGATCCTGCTGCTGACGACGACCGGACGCAAATCGGGCAGCCCGCATACCGTGGCCGTGCAATACGAGAAGATCGACGGCAAATATGTCATCGGTGCGGCCAATGGGGTGAATAGTGACTGGTACCGGAACATCCTAGCCCATCCCGAGGTTGATCTGGAAGTCGGAGACCTGAAGATCCACGGGATTGCTGAACCCATGGTGGGCGAGGATAAGATCGCCGACTTCATGACCTATCGTCTGAAGCGGCACCCGCTGATGATCGGCTTGATCCTGAAGATGGACGGCTGCTCATTCCGCCCCGGCCGGGAGGAGTTACTGGATTACTGCAAGAAGATCGCAGTAGTGACGATCACCCCGGCAACTTAAGAAATTTGTCAAAATAAAACCAGCGTATAATTGAACTCGTAAAACCTAAACACTTTATCCGGAGGCTAAATGTCGGTTCCTCGAACTGTCCGTGCTCCCCGCGGTACCCAACTCACCTGTAAAAACTGGCAAATCGAAGCAGTCTATCGCATGATCCAGAACAACCTGGACCCTGAAGTGGCTGAACGTCCCGAAGACCTGGTTGTTTACGGCGGCCGTGGGCAGGCTGCACGCAGTTGGGAGGCTTTCGACGCCATCCTGGATTCGCTACGAAACCTGGAACCGGACGAAACCCTGTTGGTGCAATCCGGCAAACCGGTGGCGATCTTCAAGAGTCACAAAGATGCGCCGCGGGTGCTCATTGCCAACTCAAACCTGGTGCCCCATTGGGCCACCCAGACACACTTTGACGATCTGGCTGCCAAGGGGCTCATCATGTACGGTCAAATGACGGCAGGCTCCTGGATCTATATCGGCACGCAGGGCATTCTGCAGGGGACGTACGAGACGCTCGGTTCACTGGCGCATCAAAAGGGATGGCCCTCTCTGAGCGGACGACTGACCCTGACCGCCGGATTGGGCGGCATGGGCGGAGCGCAGCCGCTGGCGATCACCATGAACGAGGGTGTGGGGCTTTGCGTGGAGATTGACCCCGAGCGGGCACGCCGCCGCAAAGAGACCGGATATGTGGATGTGGTGGTCGACTCACTTGAAGAGGCCATGACCCTGGTAGAGGAAGCCATAGAACAAAAGATGCCGCGCTCGATCGGGTTGATCGGCAACGCGGCAGAGATCTATCCTGAATTATTGATGCACGGCGTGGTCCCCGATGTGGTCACCGACCAGACCCCGGCTCATGATGTGATGAGTTACGTCCCGGCCGGGTTGACCGTGGAGGAAGCAGCCAAATTACGAATTGAGGATCCGCGGGAGTACGAACGACGCTCCCTGGATTCGATGTCGAAACACGTTCAGGCGATGCTTGAGTTCCAGCGCCGCGGCGCCGAGGTTTTCGATTACGGCAACAACCTGCGCCAGCGCGCTTTCGACAACGGCGTCAAAGACGCCTTCAGCTTCCCGGGTTTTGTGCCGGCTTACATCCGTCCCCTGTTTTGCGAGGGGAAGGGACCATTCCGCTGGGTGGCGCTTTCGGGAGATCCTGAAGATATTTATCGCACCGATGAAGCGGTGGCCGCGCTGTTCCCTGAAGACGACCATTTACAGCGCTGGCTGAAAATGGCGCGCGAACAGATCCATTTCCAGGGGCTGCCCTCGCGGATCTGCTGGCTGGGTTATGGAGAACGTGCCAGGGCCGGTCTGAAATTCAACGAGTTGGTGGCGAAGGGAATCGTGAAAGCGCCAATTGTGATCGGACGCGATCACCTCGACGCCGGTTCGGTGGCTTCACCGAATCGGGAAACCGAGGGCATGATGGACGGCACCGACGCGGTGAGCGACTGGCCCATCCTCAATGCGCTCATCAATACCGCCGGAGGCGCCACCTGGGTGTCGTTCCATCACGGCGGCGGTGTGGGCATCGGTTATTCACAGCATGCCGGTATGGTGATCGTTGCCGACGGCAGCGAAGAAGCTGCGGTTCGCATCCAGCGCGTGCTGACCACCGATCCGGGCATGGGGGTGGTGCGCCACGCCGACGCCGGTTACCCCGAAGCCATCGAAGCCGCCAAACGCATGGGCATCAAGATCCCCATGTTGAAGAAGGATTAGCACCGAAATGCGCCGCAGTCTGATCGGATTTCTTCTGGCAATCGTGCTGGGTCTGGCCGCCGGGCTTTTCTACGGTTGGCTCATCAACCCTGCACCGGCCAGGAACACCACGATCAACAGCCTGCGGGCTGATTTTCAGACCGATTATGTGCTGATGGTTGCGGAAGCCTACCCAGATGACGCGGATATGGCGGCAGCATCTGCCTTGCTGCAGCAAGTGAACCAGGACCCCCTGCAAGCCGTTCAGAACGCCGTGGTGACCGCGCAGCAGCTTGGATATGCAGAACAGGACATCCAGAGCCTGCGAGGGCTGCAAACTCGCCTGGCGGTCTGGGAGGGGACACAATGAAAGAGAAACGTCCCCCGCTTTACCTCATCACCGGCATCGTCATCGGGCTGTTGGCGGGAGTTTTGATCTCCACGGTCATTCTCCCGGTTAGATATTCCGATACCGATCCATCCACGCTGAGCGCGGCTCAAAAAAATATTTACCGCGCCCTCATCGCCCGTGCCTACCTTTACGAAGGCGATCGTTCAAGAGCTCTGGTCCGCCTGGCTCTCCTGGGCAGCGGCAGCAACGCGGATGAACTGGTGGCACAGGCACAGCAAATGGTGGGGGCGAACGGCGACACACTTTCGGCGAAAGGGCTGGCGCTGCTGGCAGGCGCCATGACCGACCCAAACATGGTGATCACCCCGCTGACCAATGCTCAGGCGGGTTCCACCCCTGAATTGCCAACGGCCACGGGCATAACGCCAACGGTAGCAAAAACCGACACTGCGTTGCCGCCAACCTCAACACCCTTTGCCACATATACACCGCGCCCAACCGCCACGCCGAAGCCCACCCAGGGAGCGCCTTACCAACTGGTTGGCGATCCGAAGCCGGTTTGCGATCCTGAAAGCGGCAGATCGCTGCTGATCGTCCATGTCTATGACTCAGAGGGGAATGGGGTGAGCGGGGTCGAGATCGAGCTGTCGGTCACCGATGGCGGATCGAGCAGCTTCTACACGGGGTTGTACCCGGAGATCAGCAGCGGATATGCAGATTATGAAATCTCAGCAGGCATCCTCTACAGCCTGCGCGTGGGTGTGGGGGGAGTGGTGATCACCGGGCTGGAAGCACCGCAATGCCCGGCGGGTGAAAGCGACCCTTATGCCGGCAGCCTGGAACTGACCTTCAAACAATCTGAATAAAAAATCTCCCCGTTCGCCGGGGAGATTTACTGTAACTCTTTTTATTACTTCAACGCGTCGTTGTAGATCCAATCATCACCCAGGTAGATGATGATATCCACGCTGGCACTTGGATCGTAATGATTGATCATCAAATTCGCAGAAATTGACATGAAATTCTGAAAATACGTGGCCGAGTAGGGGTAATTGCCATAGACGATCTTGGTATAGGTGGTTGGATCCGTATTTCCGGTGCCTACCACGTTGAATCCCTGGGCTTTGAGCAAGGTTGCGGTCCGGTCGGCGAGATCTCCCACCTGGGTGCCGTTCAAGACCTGAATGCGCGGCGCTTCAGCCAGAGCCAATGCCAGCGCGTCGTTTGTATTCAGGGCAATGGGCGCAGTGGCCGCACCGGCAGTGAACATCTGATCGCGCAGGATGCGCAATTTGTCAGGATAGGGGACCAGCACGTCATATGTGTACCCGTTATAAAGTATCCTCTGCGGTTCGGCCATTGTGTAGTCGATGTTGTAGGTGGTCATGTTCGCTTTTGGGATCTTCATAACCAGGGTGGCCAGTTGAACGGCCTGTTCGAGTGTCATATCAGTCTGCACGCCGGCAGCGACATCGTTATAGATTGCCGGGGCCTTGGAGATGAGGTTTGGAAGCATGTTGAAGTCCATCACGCGATCGCGCATAGCCGTGATCACTTCCATTTGCCGCTGACCGCGTCCCACGTCCTGCAGATCGTCGCCGCAATTCTCTCGGCAGCGTGCATAAGCCAGCGCATGGGAACCGGGCAGGGTGTACGTTCCGGCTTCAATCCAGAAAAGGTTTCCGTCACCCTTCCAGTCGAGCAGCATATCTGATTTTAGAGTGACTTTCACACCACCAATCTCATCGATGATCTTGACAAAGGTGTCGAGATTGACGATGGCGTAATAGTTGATCGTTACACCGAGGAGGTTCTCAACGGTTTCTTCCACCAGTTTAGGGCCGGTCATACCGGGGATGGTTGAGGATTCGCCCTTGCCATAAGCGGTGTTGATTTTATCGAATCCATAGCCCTCGGGGATCTCCACCCACAGATCGCGGCGGATCGAGAGTGCTCCGATGGTCTGCGAGACCGGATCGACCGTGATCAGGATCATGGTATCGGTCAGCTTCTGGGTCATGTCGCGGCCTTCGCGTTCGGCCGAATAGTCCAAACCAAGCAGCAGGATGTTGACACGACTTTTACCGTCCCAGGGTTTGCTGCTGGTGTCGTTGGTTTGAATCGACTGGGTGGCAACCCCTGTGGCGTTGGGGTCGGTGGTGGGAGCCACCGGCGCGCCAGGCAGGGAGGTCAGAGACCATCCGCTCACCAACTGGTAAACGAATCGGCCGCCGACAAATGCCAGGAGGATGCCAACCACAACAAACGCAGCAAGCAACCCCTTGGTCAGGTTGTCCATGCGGGTTCTCTTTTTTGGTTTTCTTGCCATCGAGTAATTTCTGTTTTGTGACATAGGGTTTTATACCCTCATTTCAAAAATAGAGTAATCGTAAAAGTGATTATTGCAAGAATAATACCAACTTTTGTCCGGATTATATCATTGAAATATGGAGCTTTATTCTGGCTTTGGCGGAGGGATGGGGAGGTCTTTATCGGCGGTTTTTTGCCATTTTTCACCTACGGCGATCAGCATCACCGGGATATCTTCCACGATGGGGTACTTCCTGCCGCAATCGGTGCAGATCAGCCAGGAATCTTTATACATTTTCAATGCCCCGCCTTTTTGTTGAACGCAAGAGGGACAGTGCAGGATAGCGATCAGATCGGAATTTACCATGGTTGCTCCAAATTCTCCTGAATTACGGCAATTCTACCATCAGTTAGTGCTTCTTCTTTGGGGTTGGTTCGGGGGTGGGGATGCCTTCGGTACCGGGTCCGTATTGATAAACCGCCTGCCAGGGGACATAGGTGGTGACAAAGACATCGTGAATGATCACTTTACCGTCGCGGGTGACGGTACGTTCAAAGCGGACGGTGGCACCCTGGGCGGCGTATTCCACCTGCTTGATCGCTCCGGTTCGCAGATCCGGGTTCTCTACATACAACGGATCCGGCGGATCTTTGATATTGGAGATCTCCGGTGTGCTGATCGAGACCTGGCGCCCATCACTGGTGGAATAGAACTTCCAGGTGAGTGAGTAATTGGCGGTGTTGACCCAGGTTTCCATCAGTAGCCAGTAAGGGGTCTCGTTGACGAACTTGAAATCGACCAGCGGCACGAATACTGTGGCGTCCATGCCAGCCAGCGAATTATCGTGGCCGGTGGCGTCCTGTTCATAATACTTCACCCGATAAGAATGGGCATGCCGTTCGGTGATGGGCAGCCCTGAATAAAGAACGGCGCGGAACAGGGTGGTGCTCACCTGGCAGATGCCGCCGCCCACGCCCTGGATGGTCTCGTCGCCCAGGATGATCGGGGCTTCGGCGTAACCGTTATCCAGAGAGATATCGCCAAGGATTTCCGCCATCGAGACTTCCTCGCCAGGCGCGATTAACAGTCCTTTGAATTGTTCGGATCCGGTCTCGATGTTCAGTACGCGGTCGTCTGATGACCCACGGAAATAGGTTGTTTGCTGCGAGATCAGTTCGGTGATACCCAGCTCCGCTCCGGTGGCGGTGTCGGTTACCCGGGGTGGGGTGAGGATCAGAGCGAGATCCACCGAATGGCTGCCCGCCAGAAGCGCTGCGTTGATGGCGGTGACCGAACCGTCGATATCCAAGGCGCGGCCGATCACGGCTGATCGATATAGTTCCAGTTGATGGGTGTCGTCATTGAAGATAAAGCGCGCGTTTTCTGATGGAAGCAGCACGTCCTCTTCGATGGTCTGGAGGTACCCGATCATCATCGGGCGATTCACCTCAACCGTCACTTTGGAATTGTCACCATCTTTTACCACAGTAAACGTGAGCATCTTCGCCAGGTCGATGGGTTGGATCTTCCATGGACCGACCGAGCCTGGTTGTCCATCCGGGAGTTTCAACTTCAAGGGCTGGCTGAGGATCTCTTTCACCTGCTCGCCCTGTTGGGAAACATCGATCACTTCCGGTTGCTCTTCGATGATTGTCAGGTCCACGACACCATCTTCGACCTTTTGCAATTGCAGAGAGATGCTGGCGAGCGATGAAGCGATATCCAGGATGCGTCCGGGTTGGCCGTTAACGACGACCACCTGGGATTCTTCGATCTTCAGGCCGGCGTTCTTGACAGGCTGATTGATCTCAGCAGACAGGGTGGTCAGGTACCGGACGGTGACCTCTTCGTTAAAATGGAAGGTGGGGCTGACCGAATAACCGAAAAAGATGGCCGCCAGTGTGTCGGTCACCCTGTAAACGAGCGATCCGGTACGGCCGATCTGGAAGGTAATCCCAAGGAGCTTGGTTTCCTTCTGCTCG
>CAYWCH010000044.1:12432-13693 GCA_964456715.1 uncultured Anaerolinea sp.
GGGTCAAGGCTGATGCCCAACTGCGCGGGGGTGGCGATCCAGGTTTTTTCGCCGTCGCGCAGGATGATATGTCCGGATTGTGGGAAGGAATAGCTGTTTGAGATCGTCAGAGCGGCTTTTTCGATTGTCAGGCCGCCAAGAGGTTCGCCGTTAAGCTTCACACCGGGCAGGATACGGTTATGATAGAGACCAAGCACGGCCAGGTTGAAGACCAGCACAAGCACGATGATCGTTCCGCAGCCGAGGATAATGGCGGAATAAATCTGGCGCAGGAGCGATAATTGGGGAGAAGGATGTGATCTCATTGAATTTGATTATAACATTGCCGAAATTGACACGAATTTATTATATGAAAGAGACGATGCGGGAGGGAAAATGGTTCCGATTACACCAATTTTGCGCAATTTCCGAAATTACCCTTGACACAGTGTAATGAACGATTATAATCCTGACCTGTTCGTTGCAAGAGCAAGTCTGATCTCGCCGGAGACGGCAGATCCATGAAAATCCAATACCAGACTTCCGACTAGCAACAGTGGCCGTAGTGCCGAAAGAGTACCGATGTCGTGAAACAAAAAGGACATCGGTTTTTTATCGGTAAAAAAGCCCTTGACAAGCCTAAGTGAAGCGAGTAGAATTCAAGTCCCAATTGAGTTGAAGATTTCGCTGAAAACGCAGATCTATAACAAGATTGAACAACGAAAAGGCTTGAGGACAACTCGCAGAGCAACTCGCAAGACAGGCCGATGGAGTTCTAAAGAGACCATCGGTAATTTTTTGCGAAAGTCTTGACAAGAAACGGTCGAGCGGGTAAAATCTGGCCCTTGGTAAAAACAGAACCTTAACAATTGAAGAGTGATAGGAAGAAGACGAAACCCTGTCGATTCATGCAATACCCAGATCCGTAACTTACACCTGAAAAGGTGAAAAAATATTACGGAGAGTTTGATCCTGGCTCAGGATGAACGCTGGCGGCGTGCTTAATACATGCAAGTCGAACGGAGATAGTAGCAATATTATCTTAGTGGCGAACGGGTGAGTAACGCGTTGGTGACCTGCCCCGAAGAGAGGGATAGCAGTTCGAAAGGACTGATAATACCTCATGTGGTTGAGAGTCTTAGAATCTCTTAACTAAACGGATTTATTCGCTTCGGGAGGGGCCTGCGTCCCATCAGCTAGTTGGTAAGGTAATGGCTTACCAAGGCGATGACGGGTAGGGGACCTGAGAGGGTGGCCCCCCACAATGGAACTGAAACACGGT
>CAYWCH010000045.1:0-13449 GCA_964456715.1 uncultured Anaerolinea sp.
CGAATACTGCTTTATGGAAGTGAGTTCGCTCGGCAGATGCTGGAGGTGGAATTTGAAGACAACGATGTCGAGATTAATGGCTTTATCAGTCCCATTTCGCTGACCCGAAGCAACCGGCGTGAATTGACGTTCTTTGTCAACGGGCGCTGGATCCAGGATGTAATGCTATCTTCCGCGCTCCTCAAGGCTTACCAGACCTTCCTGATGGTAGGCCGGTATCCGGTGGCCATCCTTTTCATACACCTTCCGCCTGAAGATGTGGACGTGAATGTCCACCCGACCAAGGCGGAGATCCGCTTCAAGCACCCCGATCAGATGTTCGCTCTTCTGCAGCGGGCTGTGCGGCGGGGACTGCTGGCGTTTTCACCCGTCCCGCTGGTGAGTGTGAATACCTGGAAATTGGATCCGGAACACGAAGCACGACAACTGGATTGGAATGCGCACGTGATCCAACCGGAACCAAAGAGTCCGGCAGAGATTTCAATAATGCAAGAGGCAAATGGCACCCCTCAAACTACCGGGGCAATGAACCTCCCCGGAGCGACGATTCCCTTGCTCCGTTGGGTGGGGCAGATCGGCGGAACGTATCTGATCGCTGAGGCTCCCGATGGTCTTTATTTGATCGATCAGCACGCTGCTCATGAACGCATCCTGTTCGATAAGATGACAGGGCAGCAGGGAAAAATGGAATCACAGGCATTGCTCGAACCCCAGGTTTTTCAAGTCCCACCGCAGGCGTCACGCGTCTTATCTGAAAGCTTGGAGATCCTCAATAAATTGGGATTTGAGGTGGATGAATTTGGCAGCAATACCTACCGGGTCAGCGCGGTGCCGGCGCTTTTCACCGGAGGCGATCCGGCAGCGGTCGTCCGCAGTGTGATCGAGGATTGTGAGGAAGACGAGACTCCGCTGGCTGGGCAAATGGAAGCGATCCTGGCCGGCAGGATCTGCAAGCGCATGGCAGTTAAAGGAGGGCAGATCCTGGCAACTGATGAACAGAAACAATTGATCCGTGACTTGGAGCTGTGCACCTCACCGCGGACCTGCCCGCATGGGCGGCCAACCATGATCCATCTTTCGGTGGATCTGCTGGAACGGCAATTTGGCAGACGCGGAGCGAGATAGGCAAAAAAAGAACCCCTCAGGGGTTCTTTTACTGTCATTTTTGGATATGTTCGTGGATGATCTCGGTAAGCCTCATCAACTGTTGGGCGACCAACCCCTCCGGCTGCAGGTTGTACATTGGCGCGTGTTTTTGTGAAGCGCCATTGGCAAGTTCGGGGGCAGGGGGGATCATCACGGAGATGGGCATGCCATCCAATTCTTCGGTGACCTGCATGGACGTCATCTGAACATCTGCCCGAACACGGTTGAACAGCACCAGTTCGATCAATTTGCCACCGGTGATATTGCTGGAATTTAACTGCTCGATGAATTTCTTGGTGCGTTTGACGGTCACCAATTGGGGTTCGGTCAGGATGATCAGTTCATCCATCTTGCGGCAGATCTTATCGAACCCGGGCAGGAACCCGGTGCCGATATCGAAAAAGGCGGGAATCTTCATCAACGAAATTGCGTTAATGATTGCCTGCATTTTATCAGGATAGCCCACGTAATCGAGGTTGCCAAAACTCACAGGCGCCAGCAATAATCGGACCCCAAACCCGGTGCTGACGAGGCTTTGCTCAATGAGTTGAACGTTGATCTCGGATGGTTTGTGCTGTAGCAGGTTATTCAAGCCTTCTGCATTGTTGAAACCCAGATCAGGCCCCCAGGTGCCCTGGCCGGGACGAAGCTCAACGGCGATTGCCGGTGACTTTGTTAACTGCGACATGCATGCCGCCAGGTTGAGTGCCAGCGTGGAGCAGCCCATGCCACCGCGGCAGGCGGTAACCCCAACCATGTATCCTTTTTCAGTGACCACGTCTGCGGAAGGCCGGTTTCGGGTGCGGGAAAGAAGCGCTTTGATGTGGGCGACGAGTTCGGCAGGGTGGACTGGTTTGGTCAGGTAGTCATCAACGCCGGCGTCATAACCGGCAACCTTGTCATCCACCTGGCTTTTTGCTGTAAACATCAGAATGGGTGTGGTTGAGGTTTCGCTCATGCTGCGCAGTTGCTTGGTTACCTGATAGCCATCCATATCCGGCATCATGATATCCAACACGATCAGGTCCGGCATTTCCGATTGAGCCATACTGATTGCCTGCGTTCCATTGCTGGCAGCAGCAATTTCATACCCCTGGCGCTGCAGCATCAAACCTACCAGGCGCAAGGTTTCAACATCATCATCGACGATCAAAATTTTTTCTGGCATGGCACACCTTCACCTATTCATCGAAAGTCTAGCATAATTAATAACTATAAGCAAGTAAATATTTAATATAAATCAAATCGCATGCGCTATAATCGCAACATGGATCTGGCACGCTTTAATGACATGTTGCAAAAGGAATGCCACCTGTCCGGGGAACGCCTGGCCGTGGTGGGGGTATCCGGCGGTCCGGATAGCCTTTGTTTGCTGCATGTATTGCATCAAATGGGCTACCCGCTTTTGGCGGTTCACGTCAACCACCAACTGCGTGATGAGGCGGATGCTGAAGAGGAATTTGTAAAAGAATTCGCGGCTGCCATACAAGTGCCGTACATTTCCGTGCATGTTGATGTGCGTTCACACAGCCGGAGAGAGAAACTCTCGATCGAAGAAAGTGCCCGCCATTTACGTTACCAGTGTCTTTTCGAGCAGGCGCGCTTGAATGACGCCCAGGCCATCGCGGTGGCCCACCAGGCCGATGATCAGGTGGAAACGGTGATGATGCATATTCTGAGGGGCTCCGGTCCCACCGGCATTAAAGGAATGGCATACCATTCCTACCTTCCTGCCTTTTCTGATTCAATTCCAGTGGTTCGCCCATTGCTCGGATTGTGGCGGGAAGAGATTGAACGCTATTGTGATGAAAACGACATTCATCCCTGCACGGACCAGACGAACAGCGACCCCCGCTATTTCAGGAACCGGATCCGCCTTGAGTTAATGCCTGATCTGGGCACCTATAACCCGCGCGCCAAAGAACATCTCTGGCAGCTTGCCGCCCTGGCCCGCGAGGAAGACGCCCTACTGGAAAAGGAAACCGATCAAGCCCTTCAAAATATCATCTCAAAGCGTGGAATCTATTTCACAACGTTTTCCATCCGGGAGTTCAACGACCTGCCCCTGGCGATCCGGAGGAGAGCCGTACGCGGTATCATCGCAAGCCTCCGCGCCGATTTGCGTGACATTGGTTTCGAGGCGATCGAGAAAGCGCTCACATTCCTTGAGGATACCGGTTCAGAAGGAGAGTGGCAGCTTCTGGACGACCTGTGGATCACACGACTGGACGATACCAGTGCAATGTTCTTCAAAGGGGACGCGGAATTCTCCGCTCTATGGCCGCTGCTGGAACAAGATGGTGATCTGTCCTGTGCTATGGAAGGGAACACTCGGATCAATGACCATTGGGCAATTCACGCGGAGATCGTCGCGAAGGATGATTTACTGCCTGTCGATAAAAGTGCCGAAGAAGCCTGGTTCGACCTCGCGTTTCTTAAAGACCCGCTGCATTTCAGGGCTGCGAAAGCCGGGGAGAGGATCAAGCCATTTGGCGGAGCGAAGATCACGCAAAAGCTCAGTGACCTGTTCATCAACAAGAAGGTTCACCGAAAGGCAAGGTCGCGCTGGCCCATCCTCTGTTGCGGAGATGAAGCGCTCTGGGTGGTGGGGGTTAAAAGAACGCAATATGCGCCTGTAACGGCGCATACTGAACAAGTATTGATTTTACGATTGGTACGGCTGGACTAGTTTTCAGAGAGTTGCTTGAGTTTCATGCCAATCTCACGCCACTGGATTTTGGAAATTCCCAGCTTTTGGCGGATGATCTCCTTGTCTTCACCGGAACGCCAATCGTTCAAAACGCAGGTCCAACGGCACATATCGAAGGATAGATGCTTCGATAATCCGGCTTCCTTGCCGATGTCTTCCAGCAGGTATTCCAGGCGACGCGGCGACCACGGGAAGACGCGGTCAACCGGCCGGTATTGCGCCTCGTATTCACGGTAAACGGTGATCCATTCATCGGATAACGAGATCTTGCGTTCTTTGTAGCGATTCGCGGAATTGGCGTACCGCACATAAAGGTAGGGGCTGGAGGGATCGTTGATCTCCAGGTGATTGACCTTTAACGCGAGGCATTCGCCTTTCTTGATACCCGTGGTGAGCAGCAATTCCAGCAGCGCAATTGGCCGCGCGTCCGGTTTGACCGCGGTGCGATACTTCATGGCTGCCTGGGTGACCTTAAACTGCTCCTCCATGGTCAGCACCATGGGCAGCGGGCTGATCACCGATTGTTGCAGCAGCTTTTCAGCCGGGTCCACGTCGATCCGGCCGGAGAGGAGCAGCCAGCGGAAGAATGATTTCAGCGAGGTGATGCGGCGCGAAAGGCTCTTCGGGCTGCATGGGATATCCCGATCCTTCTTCAGCCATTCCAGGAACTGGTTTAACTCTTCAGTGGTGATGCTGCCAATGGCAGTCTCCGGCGGAAGGTAACGAGCCAGTAGGGAGAGGTCGCCAATGAAGGCTTTTACGGTGTAATGCGATCTGCCCTGATCGTTGAGATAGACCTGCCAGGTCTGGATCGCAGGGATAAGCGGTGTACTGGAAGTGATGTGTATTTCCGCGGGGACATTCATCTTCTCACCCTTACTTTCTTTCGTATAGCTTACTATTCAGTTTACATGATTCAAATAGGGATGTCAACCGGTCATTCAGCCAGCGCCTGGTAGATGATCGACATGACCGCGTATTCATCGGGCACAAGCACCATTGCGCCTGAACCCGGGACGATGTAATTGTAGGTTTGTCCAGCGCCGATGGCGTAGCGCCTGATCAACGAAGGATTGTTGGCAAGCTGGCTCGCCAGGGGCAGGAGAGAGATGATCGTATTCAGCGGCATGTTCGTTTCAACATTGGTGGTGAACTGGTTGTACAGTTCAGAGGTCCGGTTTACCGCTCCGAGGCTCATCAGCTTTAAGAATATCGCCTGCAGCACTTCCTGGGCGCGGCGGGTCCGGTCAAAATCACTGCTGGAGTAGCGGCTGCGGACGTACCAGAGGGCGGTTTCTCCGTCCATGTGATTGCTTCCGGCGGGGATCGTGCAATATCCCATCCCGTCCACGCGACTGCGGACGTCGCATTTATCCTTCAAGGTCACCGCTGCAACCACATCGATGCCACCCATGGTATCGATGATGCCCTTGAATCCATCGAAATTGGTCATCACGTAATAATCGGGGATAAAGCCAAAATTCTCCTGCAGGGTGGCAGCGAGTAACGTAAAACCGCCGTATTCCGCTGCGGTATTGATGCGCTCCATACCGATACCCGGGATCGAGACGTAAAGGTCGCGGGGAAACGACAGGAACGAGGCGGTTCCGGTTTGAGGGTTCAACGTGAGGAGGATGATCACATCGGTGCGGAAACCTTCGCCGGGGCGATAATCCGATCCAAGCACCATGACCCGAATCTGACCGGTTGGCGGAGTGATGTCCTGGTGCGACATGGTGGGGTAGATGGTATATAACGCCGTGGGGGTCGGTTGTTTGGTCGGTTTCACAGTCGCCGAAGGGACAAATTGCGTTTTGGTCGGGGTGGGAGCGAGCGGCTGGAACGGGGTCGGGGTGGGCTGAAGATTGGGATCCTGGTTCAGCAGGATCGAGGTGATGGGAACCACGGTCGGATTTTGCTGGCTGAACGCACCGGAACATCCGGACAAAAAGAAAATGAGGGCAATTACCAGCAAAAAGGGCTTCTTCATGAGGTTATTCTAACCTGCACCGGGAACAAAGAACAGGGATACCTTCATTCATTCGCGCATTCGAAGGTTACTTCAAAAACGCTGCCAAAACCGATGGCGTTCGTGAGCCTGAATTTACAGCCTGCTTTTTGGATCAAGTCGATCAGTTTGTTGAAATCGCTGTTGTCGATGGCCATACCGGCAATACTGCCAGGAGTGTTGTCGCGCTGGTAGGGAAAGAGCCTCTTCAAATCACTCTCATGGATCCCCGGACCGCCATCCCGGACCTTCAGGATGATCTTCTTTACCGCGAGGATATGCTCAACATGCGCGGTGATACAGATTGCTCCGTCTTTGGGGGTGATGTTCAATGCGTTGCGGATGATCCTCTCAATGATCTCGGTAAGTTCTTCCTTTGTCCCCGATACCTCCGGCAGTTCATCCGGGATTTCCATTTGCAGCACGATTTGCTTTTTTTGCAGAAGGGATGAGTTTCTGAGCAGGATGTCTTCCAGGATAACGTGAAGATCGTGCTTTTTCTGGTCCGACTCATTGGTAACGAGATTCACGAGGGCGTTCTTCTGGAACAGGTCCATCAGTTCCCTGATCAGATCGGTCGATTCAACGATATGGTTGATGAATTTTTGCTGAATGGAACCCAGCACGCCGACCGATTCAGACAAAAGCAGCTCGCAATAATTCGAGATCGTGTTCAGTGGAATGTAGATTTCTTTCAACTCCTCCGCCAGACCCGTGATTTCCAGTTTTTCGGCGGATAATGCCTTTCGAGCCGAATTCTTATAGACAGTCAATTTCATGTTCGCGTTTGCCAGCGCGTTTTGCAGGTGAGCGATTTCTTCGAGGGTCAGATGCAGTTCAGATTCGAGCTTGGTGTTTTCGTCCTTGAGGTGGTTAAGGTCGTTCTGAACGGAAAGGGTGCTTTTCCGTTTGGGCAGGTTCTGAATGATTCTTTGATCTCTCTCAGGAATGATTGCCATTGATCCCTCTGTTGTCTGCAATGCAAATACCATGCCATATAGGCCTGCAAGAATCATTATAGCATTATCGCAAAAATGTCCACAATTGATGCAATGAGCCTGTTTTTCGAGAAATCAATCGAAAGGTTGACATCTAAACAGAATTTGGTAGAATTCAAATCGAAATCAGCCGAAGTGGCGGAATTGGCAGACGCGCTACGTTCAGGGCGTAGTGAGCATTACGCTCGTGAGGGTTCAAATCCCTCCTCCGGCACAGGACCCGCAGAAATGCGGGTTTTTTGTTGCTTGTTTCAAAATTCTGATTGAGGTAAACTAGGGTTATGGAACCGGAAAGAAAGAAAAGGAAGTTCCCCATCGACCCGAAGAAGATCGGTTTCGCGATTGCCGCGGTCGTTTTATTTTTCCTGGTCATGGACCTGAACAACCGCCTCAACGAATTATCGCGCTTGAGCGCGCAGCGGGACGACGCGCAGCAAGTGGTCAATAACCTGCAATCCACTTTGAACATCCTCGACACCCAAATTGCTTACGCCACCTCAGAGGGGGCAGTGGAGCAGTGGGCATACGAAGAGGGCCACATGGTGAGGGAGGGCGAGAACCTGGTCATCCCGCTAAAACCGGAAGGAGCCACCCAGGCACCGCTGGTCGTGGCCACGACCGCTCCACAAACGGTTTCCAATTGGGAAATCTGGCTGGCACTTTTCCTCGGAAAATAAAAAACTCCTTCGCGGAGTTTTTTTATTGCTTGTGAATGCTGACCATGGTGAGATCATCGGAAAGCGGTTGTTTCCCCCGGAAATCTTCCAATACCTTTTCGATATATTCCAATAAACTGACCTCATTTTGATTCATGCCTTCGCGGATCGCCTTGATCAGATTGGCCTCGCCAAAGATCTTTTCATCGGGCGTGAATGTCTCTGTCACGCCATCGGTGTAGAACAGGACCGAATCTCCGGGTTTGAGAACGGTGGAATGGTCTTCGTATCCCACGTTTTCGATCACGCTCAGGGCGATCGCCCCTTTATGCAGGGGCTCGATCTCACCGTTGGCGTGGCGATATACCAATGGAAGGTTATGTCCGGCGATCGCATAGGTCAATTCCCCAGTGTCCGGGTCGAGAACCGCCAATACTGCAGTGACGAACATCCCGCTGGTCGGATTTTCCTCCACCAGAAGCTCGTTCACCCTCGAGAGTATCTTCCCGGGCGAATGCAGGGTCTTGGCACCGGAACGGATCAGGGTACGCGTGACGGTCATATATAACGCAGCCGGCATACCCTTGTCAGACACATCGGCGATGGCGAGGATCAATTTGCCATCAGTGGTGAAGAACGCATCGTAAAAGTCACCGCTGACCTCGCGGGCGGTGTTCCAACGCAGGTCCAGATCCCAGCCCTTGATGGCGGGAAAGGATTCCGGCAGGAAGGATTTTTGGATCTGTCTGGCAAGCTGGACCTCTTTTTCCATCCGTTCACGATCGATCATGTCGCGTTTGAGACGGTCGTCCTGAATGGCAAGAGCGATCTGCTGGGAAACGCCGTTAAGCAGCTCGATCCGTTTGGCCTGGAAACTGACCGGGACATTTTTCTCTTCTGCCACCATGACGCCGTAGAATTCGCCTTTTATGAATAATGGGAATCCCAATAACCAGTCGCGTGAATCACGCAGTTGGTTCTGCTGATCATCCAGGGTGATCATGCTCGAAAAGGTGACCCAGGTATCGGGGGTGATCTTGGAACCATCCATCGCACGGGCGGTTAACTTCTGCGTTTCCATCACCCGATCGAGTAGGTTGTTTTCGCCGGCCGCGAAGGGATGTTCTTTCAGCCAATCCCGCAGGGAATGCTCTTCAGAGATAACCTTGACAGGAGAGAATCTAAGATCGTTTTTATCCCAGGTATAAATCGCGCATGTTTCAATACCGACCAGGATGGGCAGTAAATTGATGATCGTCTCGAGCACATCATCCAGGTTGTTTTGGCTGACCACTGCCTGAGCCACCTGCAATAACACGG
The DNA here is from genome assembly GCA_964456715.1 of uncultured Anaerolinea sp. Taxonomy (GTDB): domain Bacteria; phylum Chloroflexota; class Anaerolineae; order Anaerolineales; family Anaerolineaceae; genus UBA6107. The sequence goes on from CAYWCH010000045.1 coordinate 8,839, forward strand.
CTGTGATGTATGCTTCTTCCTGCCGCGATTCGACCAGACGGATATTCTCAAGCGTCACACCCGTCTGCTGTGTAAGCCCCTGCAGGATGGCCAGCATTTGATTGCTGAACCTGTTTTCCATGCCTGGATCCGCTTCGCCCCGATGGGTGACCAGGAAAGCACCCAAAAATTCACCCCTGGCAAACAAGGGTAGCAGGACAACCGTATGTTGACCGGCGATGAATCCAAGCGACTTTAGTTTGATCTCTTCGGCTGGATCGTTGATGAACACGGGTGCCTGCGAAGCAATCAACTTGAGGAATGGAATGGCATCCATTTCATGGATACTGCATTCGTTCTCGTCCGGATGAAACCCATACCAGGATTTAAGATCAAATGAGCGTTCCAGCGGATCGTAAACATAAAAACCGCATTGGTCGATACCCAGCAGAAGAGGGGTCAGGCGGCTCATGGTGGACAGCAATTCGTCTTCACTGGTGATGGTCTGGCAGGCTTCGGCGACCTGCAGCATTACCGTGGAGGACCAGGCTTCCTGTTGGGCAGCCGAGTAGAGCCTGGCGTTCTGGATCGCGACGGCGGCGTAATTGGCGAATGTGGCTGAAATAGCCGAGGCTTCGGTTCCGTAACGGCCGTCGAGCCTGTGAGCCATCGTCAGGGTGCCGAGCACGATATCACCGGCGCGCAAAGGGACTGAGATCGATGAATAGTTCGATGGGAACTTCATGGATTTGCCCAGGGGGCCGTAGAGGCCATTGGGCGGGCGGATGCTGGGTGAATCGGAGAAGATCGATCCCTTGAGAAAACTCCGCACTTTCTCGTCATTTTCAAGGGTGGTAATGATCAGAGCGCTCGAAACTCCGCGGGCGGCTGCCAGGTGCAATTGAGGCTCTTCAAGGGAGTTTTCCGCGTTGTTCTCCTTGAGCCAGATGGCCGAGGCGTCACACGGCAGGATCTTTTCGAGGGTGATCAGGATGCGTTCGAGGAGTTTTGGCAGCTCGACATTCTCAGAGAGTAATTTGGCGATATCCTGAAAACTATCGGCAACTTCGCGCCGCCAATGCTCGGACCGGAACAGGGTGGCATTACGGAGAGCTACCGCGATCACCGCAGCCAGCCCTTCAAAAAGATCAAGGTCTTCCTGGCTGAAGGCGTTCAGTTTGTCCGATTGCAGATCGAGGAGCCCCAAAACCTCGTGCCCAAACACCAGCGGGATGGTCATCTCTGAGCGGGTTTCATTGGGAGGCAGTTTCGATGGAATGTAGAGAGGTTCCTCATCCACGTTATTAACCAGCATGGGCAAGCCTGTCCGTGCTGAATAGGGGATGAGCCCTTTGGGAGCATCCAAGTCGAATGCGAATGCGTTGGTGTGCAGCCTTTTTGAACGGACCCCGCTGCCGGTATGGTAGATCACTTTTCTGCGCCCAAGATGGACGGTGAAAAGATGGACGAATGGATAATCGAAGTGGTCCTGGATGCGCTTGACGATCTCATCCAGCAGGATGTCGAGATCGAGGATCGAAGAGATGGCGTTATTGATCTCAAGGACCGCGTTGAGCCGTTCTGCGCGTTTTTGCATGTCCGCGTAGATGCGGGCGCTTTCCACAGCCAGGGCAATGTTATCGGCCAGGGAGTGAAGCACGAGCATGTCATTCTCATGAAAAGACTCATGATGTCTGCTCTGAATATCCAACACGCCAAGTATCCGCCCTTCAACGATTAGCGGGAATGTTGCTTCGGCTTTAGTTTCAGGCAGGCAATCACTGGACTGGAACAGGGGATCTTCCTCGACGTTCTTGGCGACGTGTTCAAGACCGTCGAGCGCTGTGGCTCCGATCATCCCTTTTCCGAGGCGGAGTTCAAAATTGAAAGCTGAATCTCCGAGGTTATCCACGCCGGAACTGGCACGGAAATTCAGGATATCAGAACCCGGTTCCACGGTGAAGATCGCCACGAAATAATAGTCGAAGGAAGAGCGGATCAAGCGAGTGACCCGCTGGCACAACTCATCCAGGTCGAGAACGTTGGCGATCTGCGCGCTCACAGAACGTACCAGCGAAATCTGATCGTAGCGCCAGTTCTTGATCGTCACCTGCCTGTTCACCTGCATCGAGACAGAAACGTAAGACGCCAGTCTCTCGAGCATTTGGTTTTCTTCATTGGTGAAAGGGCTCTCTTCAGGTCTGGAGACGTACAGAATCGCCAGCAGCGTTCCCTGTGTTTGCAGCAGGATTGCCGATTCAATGGAGGAACCGGGCAATTTGCTGCTGCGTGTCTGCTGATTGTGTTGTTTGCGGAAAGCTTTTTCAACCAACGGAAGGCAATCTGCCGAAGGCAGCGTTTGAATGGTTGCTTCTCCCGGAAGCGGATAGGCGGGGGCCACTGGGAACAGCCTGGCCTCACACGCGAACTGATCCGCGATCCTACTGGTCAATAACTCCATCAACGCAGAAGAATCAGGCTGGTTCAGCAAGTCTTCACCCAGCGAGAAGAATTGTTCCCAATTGAAGTCAGGGACCTGCGCCGGCGGGATCATTGACTCGATTTGTCCTTGCACTTGATCATGATCAGACGGTTCAGCCCCTCACAGAATTCAAATCGGACTTCATCCATCCATTGATTCATCATGAAAAATCCCAACCCATTCTCTTTGCGGTTTTTTAACGGTGCATTGAGATCGGGAATGGGAATATTTTTGGGGTTGAACGGCTGGCCGCGATCTTCCAAAACGACCGTCAAACAGTTGTCAGTTCTCGAACAGGTACAGGTGATTTCTCCGAGATCTTCCCCTTTGTAGGCGTGCTCGATAATATTCGAGACCGCTTCATCAACGGCGGTCTCGACGGCAAAAACCTCAGAATGGGTCAACCCCAGTAATTCAGCTTCTGAGCGAATAAATGCGGCAATTGATTCCAGGCTGTCGTATCTGCCCGGGAAGATACGCGTAGGCATTGTCGTTTTCTAGAATTCGCCAACCGCTGAGGGTACATCCGGGAGTATCTTGAACAAAGCAGTGAAACCGGCAAGCTCAAATACGGATTGGATATTGGCAGGAACAGCAGCTAAAACAACTTCACCACGGTTATACCGTTTGCAGTGCTTCTGTGTCGCGATCAGGACGCGTAATCCGGCACTTGATAGGAATTGCACGCCACTTAAATCGAGAGCGATCTTGAAACGACCAGAATCGGTGATCTTTCCAAGAACTTCAGCAAATTTTGGAGCTGTAGAACTGTCAATTCGGCCGCTTACCTTAACCAGGTCACAGTGTTTGAATTGTGAAGTTGCTGTATCCATATATAATGCCTCCAATGGGAATAGTTACTTGACGGTCAACTAATTATAACATGGGCATTCCATTTTTCTCCAAGCCATTGACAGGTTCAGATTTATGGTATGATGTTTGAAAGGTGCAAGAAACAAACAGGTTGTCCTGCAATTTTACACAGATCACGAGTCGCGGTTTTGCAGAAACCTTTCGAAATTGTTTTCTAAGCGAACTAATTTTCAAGAAATTCGGACAGGGAAAAAATGAACGAAAAAGACCCACTAAAAGGTGTAAAGTACACTTTCGAAAAAAAGTATAAATCCAAGCCCAAAATCAGCCAGTTCGTTCTCGGTTTGATCTCCGGTTTCCTGGCATTGCTCGGCATCATGATCATTGTAATGGTGGTAATGGGAGCCAACAATCCCTTTGCGGTCGCCCTGGCAACTGAGACGCCAACACCCACCAATACTTTCACACCCATGCCGACGGCAACGTTCACCGTGACCCCCACACTGGGGCCGACAGCCACCAATACCCCGGCGGGTCCGCAGAGCTATATCGTGAAAGATAACGATACCTGCTGGGATATCGCCCAGGCTTTCGGCGTGGATATTAATGTTTTAATCGCCTTGAATTTCCCGGATGGTAATTGCAATCTAATTCCTGGTGTGGCGATCACGATTCCTGGACAGGATGCTGAACTACCGACAGCGACACCGTTCCCGACCGATTTTCCGCGCGGCGGGGAGTTCATTTACACTGTTCAGCTTGGTGATACGCTGGTGAGCATTGCTGATAAATTCAATGATGATTACACTCAACTGATGGCTCGTAACGGCATTAAGGATCCCAATGCTATCCAGGCTGGCGACCAATTGAAAGTACGCTACAACATCATGACCCGCACGCCGACCATTGCTCCGACGAGTACCTTGAACCTGGTGACCCCGCCGCCGAGCGCAACGGCCACCCCATAACACTTGATCTCTTATAAGAAAATCCCTCCAGCAATGGAGGGATTTTGCTATATCCATTCACGGATCCCGTCGAGGAAAACGGGATCAGTTTCCGTTGCCAAATGCCTGGAAATCAGTTCTTTTGCCATCCCGGGGTCGATGTTCATCAATGCAGTCGCCGCAGAGAGTCTGATCATTGGGTCAGGATCACTCGACAGGACAGACCCAAGAGCAGGGACAGCCGCACTGCTGCGCAGATTGCCCAGCACAGTGCAAAGGTTGCGGATCAAGCCGCGACGTTTGACACGCCACAGCGGTGAACCTGTAAAACGGGCATGGAAACCCACATCATCGATCGAGAGCAAGGCGATCATTTCCTTTTCATCAAGC
>CAYWCH010000046.1:0-2148 GCA_964456715.1 uncultured Anaerolinea sp.
GCGACACATGGCCCTCAACCATGCCTGTCTGCCAGTTCCAGCACCAGCGCAAACGCTTCGATATTATAATCGGCAATCATGTTATGTCAAGCGAATTACTCAGTTCAATTTTCTAGCGAGGTTAAAATGGCGATTGTTCTTGATGCAATGGGTAGCGACGACTATCCGGAACCAGAAATATTGGCAGCTATCGAACTGAAACAAAAATTCAACGAAAACGTGATCCTGGTGGGTAAACAGGAGCTGCTTGAAAGCAAAATGCCCACTTTGAATCAACAAAATGTTGATCTGCAAATCGTGAACGCACCGGATGTCGTCGAAATGACCGACAAACCGGTGGAGTCTGCCCGCAGTAAACCCAATAACTCGATGGCAATTGGCCTCAATTTGGTTAAAGAAGGCAAAGCTGAGGCTTTTGTAACCGCGGGTAATTCCGGGGGTGCGTATTTCAACGCAGTGAGAACACTGCGCCGTATCGATGGTATCAATCGCGCGGCATTATGCGGTTCGATCCCCACCCGCATTGGACATTGCGCGTTCTTGGATACCGGAGCAAATGTCGATTGCCGGCCAGAATTTCTGCTTCAGTTCGCCATCATGGGATCTGTATATGCCAATAAAGTCCTCGGTATCGAATCACCCAAGGTGGGTCTTTTAGCCAATGGCGAAGAAGCCGGCAAAGGAAATGAACTTGTTAAAGAGACATACCCATTACTTCTGGAAAGTGGTCTCAATTTCTATGGGAACGTTGAGCCAAAGGAAGTTTACGCCGGCAACATCGATGTATTGGTTGCTGATGGATTTTCAGGAAATGTTTTCCTCAAAACAAGTGAATCAGTTGCCCGGTTTATCACCGATCTGCTGAAAGATGGTATTTCTAGAAGTTTTATTTACAAAGTTGGATACTTACTCGCCAAACCTGCTTTTGGCGTTTTGAAATCCAAAATGGATCCCGCTGAAGTGGGTGCTGCTATACTTTTAGGTGTCGATGGTCCTGTATTTGTCGGTCATGGACATTCAAATGCTCGAGCCCTGGTATCAGCCGTTCGCCTTGCCAGGAGAACACTAAATGCCAACCTCATCGATTCCATGAAAACTGAAATCCGAGAAAGAATAAAATAAGGCACAAACAATGAAAATATACTCCAATGAGAAATTGATCAAAAGGAACCATAAACTGGGAAACATCTTTTCCATAGGCGCTTTGGTGATATTAGGTGTAGGTATGTATCTTTCATACAAAATGCCCAGCGATCTTGTAAGAGTGATCATTTCCTATGCCTGTTTGATTGTCGGCTTCTTGATTTTTCAGATCGGCACTTTCTACTTGAATCGTTGGGGACGTTCTCCCCGGCCGGACGAGATTCTCTCACAAAGTCTCAAAGGCCTTGATGACAAGTTCTCGTTATACCATTACATGACACCCGTATCTCATCTACTGGTTGGGCCTGGAGGCGTCATTGCCCTGCTCCCTTATAACCAAAAGGGCACAATGCGTTTTGATGAAAAGAAAATGGAGTGGAAACAATTCGGTGGCAACTGGTTCTTGAAGGTATTCGGTCAGGAAAACCTGGGACGCCCAATATCTGAAGCCAAATATATCCAGGAAGACCTCGAACGCTATCTCAAAAAAATCGGTGTTGAAGTTTCTGAAGCTAAACCTTCAACTTTGTTGGTTTTTACCAATGCCGAAGCAAAAATTGAGGGAGACGGTTCTCCAGTGGCGTATGTTTCTGCTGCAAAACTAAAAGAGCATTTACGGAAAAAAGGAAAAGAATCACCGATCGATACTGAAAAGGTGGTCGAATTGATCGGTATCAAAGAATAATTATTGAAAAAAGATGATCGACAAGTCGTCGATCATCTTTTTTGATTATCAAGTTTGGGAGTTCTTGTCCCTGCTCTTTTGGTTTTTGAGTCTTTCGCACCCCATTTTTTTGGAGCTGAGGGTTTAGATTCTTTCGTTCCCTCATTTTTTGAACCAGAGGTTTTTGACCTTGTTCCTCTGACGCCAGGCGCTCTTGATCTTTTCTCTTTTGTATTGCCTTTTTTCAGAGAAGAAACTTCAACCTCACTCAGCTCTCTCCATTCGTTCGTTTTCAATGTCCCCAAATAGATAGTGCCAATTCTGATGCGTAAAATTCGGAC
>CAYWCH010000046.1:2158-13404 GCA_964456715.1 uncultured Anaerolinea sp.
GAATTTGCCTTTTGTGGCCTTCTTTCATGACCACTCTCAACCAGGCGCCTTTACCCAACGCGGTAAGGATATCTACCTTCACTGGAGAAGTCCTGTGCCCATCTTCCAGAACCAGTCCTCTCCGCCATGCCTCTAGTTGCTTGAGATCCGGCTTGGAGGCTACCAGTACCTTGTATTCCTTTTCATGCTCATAACGCGGGTGCGTCAGACGATTGACCAATTCACCATCATTGGTCAACAAAACCAGACCTTCGCTTTCAAAATCCAACCTTCCCACAATGGAAAGTTCGTTTCCACCTGGGACCATTTCAAAAACTGACCGGCGTTCATCTCCCTGCACTTTATCGCAAAGCATAAAACGCGGTTTGTGATAAGCCAAATAAACCATCTCAGCAGCTTGAGGGATCCGGCTGTGATCAACTTCAATTTTGTCCTTTGAAGGATCGGCTTTTTGACCAATCTCTGCTTTAACGCCGTTGACAAGAACACGACCTGCTGTGATCAATTCCTCACAGTCACGTCGTGACCCGTATCCACTTCTGGCAAGTATTTTTTGTAAACGCTCTGCAACCATTATTAATCCTTGAGAATGTTGTTCCTGGTGTCCGTTGTTTCTTCCTGCGGAACTTCGAACGGCGGTAATTTATCCAACGATGAAAGACCAAAATGCTGAAGGAAATCCAGGGTTGTGGCAAAAAGAACGGGCCTTCCGGGGCCTTCCGCGCGTCCAACTTCCTGAACCAGCCCCTTGCTCATCAGGTTCTTCATGACACCGTCGCTGCTGACACCGCGGATGGCTTCGATACTTGGTCTGGATATTGGCTGTCGATACGCGATGATCGCTAATGTTTCAACAGCAGCCCGGCTTAATCTCGAGATGGACTCAAGCCCAAGAAATCGTTCAATATCTGCGGCAAAATCGGGACTGGTCGTCAACTGAATTCTTCCACCGTGTCTCTGGATTGCCAATCCACGGCCAACTTCGTATTCTTCCTGCATCCTGGCCAGGTTCTCTTCGACGACTTTGAGATCCAAACCTAGCGAATCTGCCAACTGGGTTGCTGCTACCGGCCCCGAAGCGACAAAAAGAATTGCTTCGATGCGTTTTTGAATCTCGTTTGTAATGGTTTCGTTAGGGTTTTCACTCATGCTATAATTATCGAATTGATTTTGATAGGTTCATTATAACCGATGAAATTCATTCCCTGTTAAATCAGTCGAGAAAATGAAAATCCGTTTTTTTATCACCCTCTTTTTACTCACCCTCATCCTGACTTCGTGCTCAACCACCACAGAGGTCTCTCATGTTACCGTATCGATAACCCATGATGGAAATACCGAGAGCCTCGCTGTACCTTCAGGTTCTTCCATCAGTCAGGCGATCACCCTGGCGGGGATATCCCTCGGCGCGATGGATCGAGTGGAACCTGACAAGGCCAGTAGCGTGTCAGAGAATCTGAATATTAAAATCATTCGCGTCGAAGAAAAATTTGTTATCGAAGAAACGGTTCTCCCTTTTGAAAGTCAAACGATAAAAAATGAGTCGCTTCCCACCGGCCAGTCAATTCTCATCCAGGCTGGAAAGAACGGCATGCAAAGCATCACTTATCGTGTTGTCAACGAAGACGGAGTTGAAGTTTCAAAGACAATCACCAAAACTGTGGTGACCCAGACTGCCCAGCCAGAGATCATCATGGTCGGTGTCCAATCAGATTTCAGGGCAATTGAGATCACCGGAGTGATCGCATATATCTCTTCTTCGAACGCCTGGTTGATGGAATCAACCACCGGCAACCGTCGAGCGCTGGTTTCAACTGGTGATCTGGATGGCAGAGTATTTACCATTTCGCCAGATCGCAATTGGCTGCTTTTTTCAAGAAGCAACACCGGTGATGATGAGACGTTGATCAATACTCTCTGGGTGATTAATTTGGTCGATCCCAATGCGGAACCTTTGCCTCTTACCATCGGCAGCGATCCCGTAAAGAATGTTGTACATTATGCCGAATGGGTTCCCGGCAAAACCCAAACGATTGCCTATTCAACTGTCGAACCCCGGCCGACCGCTCCTGGTTGGCAAGCCAACAACGACCTGCAGGTCGTGAAATTTAACGATAGCGGCGCTTCATCCGACCATAAAACAATAATTGCCACAAATCCTGGTGGTATCTACGGATGGTGGGGAACCATTTACTCCTGGTCTCCCGACGCTTCTGAAATTGCCTATTCCAGACCCGATAGTATTGGCCTGGTGGATTCAAAAACCGGAACCTTGAATCCCATCATCGAATTTACTCCCTACAATACACAGGGAGATTGGGCGTGGGTACCGGGAATCACCTGGATGCCATCCAACCATGCCCTGCTTTTCTTTATCAAACCCGCTTCCGATGATGCCAATAATTCGCAATTTGACTTGAACGCAGCCATCATCAGCCAAAATGACATCATCGATCTAAAACCGAATGTCGGGTTGTTTGCCTATCCGGTCGCGTCTGCTGCTGTTGATGATGGGAACTTCAAAATTGCTTATCTATCCGCCATCCTTCCAGACCAAAGTGAATCCAGCAAGTATTCACTCCATGTTATGGACCGTGATGGTTCAAACGATCAAAAACTCTATCCCGGTGAAGGTGTACAAGGACTCGAAGCGCAACAGATCGTCTGGTCACCCTTTACTGAATCAGGGAATGATCCATATATCGCGTTTATTGCCCAGGGAAATTTGATGTTTGTCAATCCAACAACTGGCGATCTCAACCAGATCACAGGTGATGGTTCGATCAGTCGAATTGATTGGAAGTAATTGAATTCAGGAGTTATCATGCGAATTTTAGTCACCGGTGCGGCAGGTTTCTTGGGATCTCATCTATGCGACCGACTTCTGGCTGAAGGTCATAAAGTCGTTGGGATGGACAATTTTATTACAGGCAGTCCCGACAACATTGCTCACCTTGCAAGCAACGAAAATTTTGAATTTTTTAAGCACGATATTTCTCAATACATATTCGTTTCTGGAAAAATCGATGCTGTCATGCATTTTGCTTCTCCCGCAAGCCCTAATCCCGCGTCGCCATACAGCTACCCCAATCTTCCCATCCAAACAATGAAAGCCGGCGCGTTGGGTACACATAACACGCTGGGTGTAGCAAAAGCGAATAATGCCCGATTTTTCCTGGCATCAACCAGCGAGATCTATGGCGATCCCCTTGAACATCCCCAAAAGGAAACTTATTGGGGACATGCTGATCCTGTCGGATTCCGTTCAGTCTATGACGAAGCAAAAAGGTTTGCTGAAGCGCTTACCATGGCTTACCACCGCTTTCACAATATTGATACGCGCATAGTACGTATTTTTAACACCTATGGTCCCCGGATGCGACTGGATGATGGCCGTGTCGTTCCCAATTTCATCAACCAGGCATTGGCCGGCCAATCGCTCACCGTCTATGGCGATGGACAACAGACACGTAGTTTCTGTTACGTGGATGACCTGATCGAAGGTATCTATCGTCTCCTTCTGTCTGACGAACACATGCCGGTCAACATTGGCAATCCAACCGAGATCTCCATTCTGCATTTTGCTGAAGAGATCAATAAATTGATAGGAAATACTGCCGGCATTGAATTCCGTAAGGATCAGCGTTTGGGGGATGATCCTCAACGACGTCAGCCGGATATTTCCCGTGCCAAAACTATCTTGAAATGGGAACCAAAGGTCGAATTACAGATCGGGTTGAAGAAAACCATTGAATACTTCAAAGAGAATAAATAACTCATGCCAATTAAATCTTTAAAAGATCCCGTGGAAATGAAGCGTTTCTTCAAATTTGCGCTGGTTGGCATCAGTGGCTCGGTCGTCGATTTCGGTGTCTTTAATATTTTGGCATCCTGGCTGGGGGTCAATTCTACCATCTCTCAAGCAGTCTCTTTTACGCTAGCTGTCTTTAATAATTTCATTTGGAACCGATTGTGGACTTATCCTGAAACCAGGAAAACATCGCTCTTAAAACCATTTCTTCAGTTCGGTTTCGTTAACGTAATTGGCCTTGGGATACGTACAATCCTCTTTACCCTGGTCGAACCCTGGATGATCAAATTATCCACGATCGTTCTGCCCAATTTTAGTAAACCCACGATCATCGGCCATAACCTGGCTCTCGCTTTTGTGATCCTCGTTGTCATGCTCTGGAATTATTTTGCCAACCGGTACTGGACATTTAAAGATGTTGATGCGCAAAAGGAGCAATCAAAATGAGTGTTTCACATCGCGAACGGCTTGAAGCCACACTCTCCGGACAAAAGCCTGACCGTACCCCAGTTTCACTATGGCGTCATTTCCCGGTAGATGATCTGTTTCCTGAGGAATTAGCTGCCAGTATTGTCCGATTCCAGGAAAAATTCGACTTCGATTTCGTCAAGATCACCCCGGCTTCTTCTTTCTGCCTTCAAGATTATGGATTGCGGGATGCCTGGCAGGGAAATCCTGAAGGATCAAAACAGGTGGTATTTCATCCAGTTTCCAAAGAAGCTGATTGGTTGAAGATTAAACCCCTCGATCCGCGCAAAGGCGCGCTTTCAGCTCAACTCAAATGTATCCAGTTGATTCGAAAAACACTCCCCGAGAGCACACCCATTATCCAAACGATCTTCAGTCCTCTCTCGCAAGCAAAGAACCTTGTTGGTAAAGAAAACCTGATCTCGCACCTGCGGATGTATCCTGAACAGGTCAAACAAGCACTCCACGCGATCACCCAGACCACCCGTGATTTTATTGAAGAATGTGCTGCGCTTAAAATTGATGGCATCTTTTATGCTGTGCAGCATGCCCAATACTCACTTTTAAGCCTGGCCGAGTTCCGAGAATTTGGCAGTTCTTTTGATAAACAAGTCCTTGAATCTGCCCAACCGCTTTGGTTCAACGTGGGTCACCTTCACGGCACAAATGTTATGTTTGAAGAGTTAAGCAGTTTTCCAATCCAAGTCCTCAACTGGCACGATCGCGAAACAGAACCCAATTTAAAAGATGGTAAAGCAAATTTCATCGGCACGGTTTGCGGCGGGTTGCGTCAGTGGGAGACTCTTGCCTACGGGTCACCGGATCAGATCATTAATGAAAGTAAGGATGCCATTCATCAAACCAGTGACACGCGGTTCATCCTTGGCACTGGGTGTGTCACTCCAGTAATCGCTCCAGACGTCAATATTGTCGCTGCCCGCAAGGCTGTCGAATTATGAGCAATCCGCGTATTATCAGCGGCATCGCCCGAGGGATTCGTCTACAGCCCGTCCCTGGCGATACCACCCGCCCGGTGACAGACCGGGTAAAAGAGGCTGTTTTCAACATCATCGGTGGAGATATTTTTCACGCCTATCTTTTAGATCTATTTGGTGGAACCGGAAGTATTGGCATTGAAGCGCTCAGCCGCGGAGCCTCTTCAGTCACTTTCATTGAGCTGGCATCTCAGGCGGTATCAACGATCAAGGCAAACTTGAAAACCACCCATCTTGAATCAGGTGCCAGGGTGATTCAATCTGATGCATTTCGTTACTTGAATGGTCCAATAGCGACGCCGGCATATGATTACATTTACATCGCTCCACCCCAGTACAAAGGGATGTGGCTGCAGGCACTCAAGCTCGTTGATGCCAATCCCACCTGGCTGGTGGAAGACGGTTGGGTGGTTGTTCAAATACATCCGGTGGAGTTCGAAGAAGTGGAATTAGTTAACCTCACAGAGATCGACCGTCGTAAGTACGGCTCGACCATGATTCTGATCTATGCCCCCCAGCTTCGATAAATCATTAACTAAATGCTTCGATCCTTTTCCCGTCAGAGTCATAGGTATAACTCCCCGAAAAAGGATGATTTCCCTTATGATTCCTGATGCGTTCGATCATTACCGGGATGTCTCCCACCACAGGCAATTGTTTCACTTGGTCGATGGATATCCATTCCGGGATGCCCTCTTCCGAACCGCGGATCTCTCCTTCCGGTTTTGATCCGGATAAAACAAACATCAATATGCCTTCCTGTTCGTTCACATCGATCATGACCGTGCCCCAAAGCGCGAGATCATCACAGGTCAAGCCTGATTCCTCCATAAGTTCGCGTCGGGCAGACGCAAGGACATCCTCTCCGCGCTCTATGTGACCACCCAAACCGTTATACAATCCTGCCCAAAGTTTTTTGGTTTGAGCTCCTTTTTGCAGAAGAACTTCTTTATCTTTGAATACCAAAATGAGTGTTCTCGGAACAACATGATAACGTCCATGGAGAATTTTTTGTGGGTTATTCGACATTTTTCCTCAAAAAAGACCTGGATAAGAATTCTCTTATCCAGGTCGCTTTCGCTCAGCTTAAGAACATGGGAACGCCCATGAAATCGCGGATCTTTGGTTTGTAGTTATCGATATCGTAGAAACTGGCAACGTCCACGCGTTTCTGACCAGCCAGAACCATATTGATGGGAACGGTTGTGTATTTGCCGCCATGAAGAGCGACCAGTTTCCCGGTCTCGTTGCGTTTAATCAATTGCACCGCCAGGTTGCCATAAGACATGGCCACCATTCGGTCAAGTGAATCGGGGGCGCCTGAGCGCATGAGGTAGCCCAATTGCTGATACATGATATCCTGTCCGGTCAGACGTTTGATTTCGGCTGCAGTAACTTCACCTACACCACCCAGCTTCTTGTGACCATAGGCATCAGCCTCACCAGTCTCAACAATGTCGCCGCCTTCGATGATTCCGCCTTCACTGATTGTCACCATGCAGTAGTTTGAAGGATTATTTCGCTTGTCTTCCATCAGGAAGTTGGCCAGTTTTTCCATATTAAATGGAACTTCGGAGATGATGGCACGATCGACGTAGGCTAAGTAAGCCGTAATCAAACTGGTTTCTCCCGAATTACGACCGAACAACTCGACAATTCCGATTCTCTCATGTGAGCCAACCGAAGTACGCATATTAGTTATGAAATCGACACTACGGGTGACGGCCGTAGAGAAGCCAATACAATAATCCGTGCCAAAAACATCGTTATCCATGGTCTTCGGAATTGCGACCACCGGGAAATTCTCTTTGCTTAACCGTACAGAGAAGCTTAAGGTATCATCGCCGCCGATGGTTACCAGTGTATCGATGCCAAGATGATCCAGCACTTTCAGCACGTAATCGGTGTAATCCATCGTGCCTTCGTCATCGATCTTCTTGCCGAAGCTCGAGTTCTTTAAAAAATCTGGGACATTCTTGGCTTTGACTTTCTGCGGGTTTGTTCTTGAAGTGTGCAAGAAAGTTCCACCACTGCGGTCAATGGTGCGAACATCGTCTCTGTGCAAAGGACGCACATAATAATCATGGGTTGACGGCTCATCCAAATTGTAATTGAGCAAACCAGCCCACCCACGGCGGATGCCCATCATTTTGTACCCAGCTTCGAAAGCGCTCATTGCCACAGCTTTCATACAGGGATTGAGACCGGGAACGTCGCCCCCGCCTGTTAAGATACCAATTGTCTTCGTCATGCTACTCTCCTGCTCGTTAAAATGTTGGACGAATAATAAAACTTAATCCGGGACGTCCTAAACCGGAATTTGAATCGTAACCTCAGTTCCCCTGTTCACCGATGAATCGATCTTGATTGTACCGCCCAGCATATCAGTTCGCTCCTGTAGAATCTTTAATCCAAGACCACCAGATTCTTTAAGCTCTCCAGTATTGAAACCTTTGCCATTATCCTTAATGGTCACATTTGCTGCCGTGGAATCAATTGCCAGTGTTACATCGATCTTTACTTTGCTGGCATTATCCATATTATGTTTGACCGAATTGCCAACCAGTTCTTGAATCGCGCGGAAAATGAATATTTCCATGTACGAAGGAAGTTTTTGTTCCGAACCGCTGATATTCTCACTGATTTCGATTCCGGTTTGTTCTTTGATATTTGCGATATATCGACGTAAAGCAGGAACCAGACCAAGATCATCCAAAATCATGGGATGTAATTCCGCGATAAATGATCGAATCTTTTGAAAAGTGGAAAGTGCAGAGTTCTTGAGTTTACTCAGTTCCTCTTTTGCCTTAATGGCGTCCATGTCGAACATGCGGTCAGCAATTTCTGTCTGCACAATAAAATTCGAAAGGGCTTGTGCCGGCCCGTCGTGCATTTGCCTCGATAATCGTTGTCTCTCGGCTTCCTGGGCATTGATGAGCATCTCCAGCGTCGATTGATTTCCTGTGGCTTCCTTTTTTCCACCCGTTAACATGGGAACATTGCCCGCGTTCTGGATAGTAATTTCCAGCAGATCTTTATACTTTTCCAGACCATTGGCCTGTTCTTCAAGTTTATCTAATTGTGATCGCATCACCAGCAAACGCTGTTGTGCGTCCATGGCCTCAGTATATGCATCGCGTAAATCTTTCCGCGAAACCTGATCGCCATTGGTCTGGATCATTTGCAGTTGTGCAGTGACTGTGGCTTTTTTGTTTGTTAACCGATTGAATTCATTTTTACTTTGTTCGATGGTCGTGTTTATTTCTTTGATCGATGCTTTGGTCTGCACCAATTCATCGTTCAAGAAAGGAATAAAATTCTCGATGTCACCATCGTATGTGAGAGCAGCATTCGTCATATTCTTCTCCTGGTATTCACCAGTTCAACTCATTAAATTTGAAGTATAGCATAGCCCTGCAAATTTCTGAAATAATTTAATGGTCTAGTTTAATAATAACAACATCTTCATTTTCTTCATCCATAATCATGTTGAAAATTTTAATTTCCTGCCCCCAATTATTGGATGATTTATACCAGTCGTTAAATCCTACAAAATAATTCGCGTTATTTAAATTAATATAATCTTCGATCTTTTCCTCATCCCGAATAAATGGGATAACCTCAGGATTGATCAATCCGGCCAGGTCGATCAGTTTGCGATCACAATAGAACCCCATCGCCCCAATATCATGAACTGCAATCACTGCGTTATCTTCGGTATTTTGGTTGATCCATTTTGCCGGTTTAACCATCAAAGTATCGATTACATTGACATCTGTTCGATAAGTAATCATCCCCTGAGCAAAAAAAGCTACTGAGACCGCTACAAGCGTACCCCAAACGCCAAAACTGGCGAACTTTTTGAGCTTTGTGGTGTTGATCATTGCTAATATCTCAAACCACCCCGACACACCATACAGGAGAAAAATCGGAATCACGGGGATGACATATCTTCCGTGCTGGTAGACTACCGGCAGCCTGATTGCAAACAAAAGGACGTATCCAATTCCCCACAACATCATGCCCAGCGAGGACAGGTTTTTCTTGATGATTGATTTAACGAATGAATATATAAAACCTGGAACGAGAAACAGACATACTCCCACCAGAATTGGTGAAAACTCATTAATGATTCTGCGCCACAAAGAAACATCCAAGAGTTCCCGATATTCCATTTGTTTGGCATAGAAGGTATTAGGGAAAATTGTCCCTGTTAACATGTAGTTGAAGATCAGATATCCCCCCAGAATCAATGCGAATGGAAGAATTAACTTGATGAAACTTGTTTTGGAAAACGTATTCTTCACCAAACTCTGTAAAATGACCAAAACCAACGGACCCAGTAGAGTCAATCCATCCGGGCGAATCCAAATGATCAATCCCGCGACAATTCCAACAACAATCCAGTTCACATCTCCCCTGGAAATCAAATAGGTGAAGAGAACAATTCCCAGAGAGTACAGAATTGTTTCCATTCCTGAAGCTGCTGCCCACTGCAAATGCCATTCTGATGCGGCAAGGAACCCCAGCAGCAAGACAATCCTCCAGTTTTTTCCGGTCGGTGAATTTTGCAGACTTTTACAAAGGAAGTAGATCAATCCGCACAGTGCTGCACAAGAAATGGCGATGGTCCAATAGTAGAAAAAGTTGCCACTAAATAGGAAACCCGGAGCCAGCAGTATCGTCCACAAAGGTGACGTGGATCCACCGGAAACCACCCCTGGAATAAATGACCAGGAACCAGATTGAACAAGGTTTCGTGCGTATGTCTGGTGGATCCAGGCGTCATCCAGTGGAAAACCGATTCCGTTCGCAAAATATCCGGGAAGCAAGAAGATTATCTGCAGGAAAACCGTTCCGATGATTAGGATCCATGAGAAATATTTCTTATTCAGAGGCAGGATACTTTTGAGATTATCCATATTATTCCTGCGAGTATATGTAGTATCCGGCCGGGTCCTGATTGACCAAGATGAAACCCATTTGGTCTCCGGGTGTCTTAACGAGGGGCTGAATACTTTCCGGGCAATCTTCATCGACGATCAGGTATTGGATATCGAATTTGTCCATCAACTCCTGGATGGCTTGCGCCGACCCGCTGCTCAATTGGATCGCTTGCCTGCCCGTGGCCGCGTAATAACTTGGAGAATCGTTGATCATCACAGAAAAATCCTCACCATTTGCCAGCACAGCAAGGTTTCGATCCACTGCAGCAAACTCAACAAATTGAGCATTCCATCTATCATCCAATCCGATTTTTTGCATATACGCAACACAAGACATTGCTCCGATTCCCAATGTGATGGCTACACAAAACAGAATTCGGGATTTTGATTCAATCCATTTCAGCTTCGCCACAGACCAGTTTACAGTAGCATCCAATCCGGGGATGGCGATTGCCCATAAGAAAATTTGGAACGCCGACATTGAGTGGAAGAATCCCCCCCTGAAACCTGCGTATGGAAAAACAAATGTCATCAAAGAAAATAGCAGAACAACCATCAAGAGGACGAACCTGGTCAATTTGCTTTTCCGCGTTTTCCACATGCCTATGATCATAAATGGCAGTAAAACGACATTTGCCACCACGCCAAACAGGTTTTTAAGATTCAGATATCCAACCACCAGTCTGGTATTTATTATTTTTTGGATACCCGATTCTAAAAAGTGTGATGGAGTTAATCTGGAAGCAGGATACATGAATAAGTCGTTGTAATTTGTAAACCATACCGCCAGGCTCGATCCCGAGGGAAAAGGAGTGCCGATCACTACCAAATTGCGAATATACCAGCCAAACATGATGACCGAGTATCCGATGATGAAAAACAATCCACTTCCAATAACTATTTTTCTGTTTTTCTTCATCAGAGATAAAACGATAATCAAGCCGCCCATGAGCCACAATATGCCATCTGCCCTGGTGAGGTGCATCAGACCGGAGATAACTCCTAAAATTGCAAAACTCCACTTTA
>CAYWCH010000047.1:0-2936 GCA_964456715.1 uncultured Anaerolinea sp.
TTACAGTTTGCTTGACCTGGTTCCAGTGGCCAATGACAACGTGGTGAAGCACCTTCAGGACGGCATGATCGTGGTCGATTGGCGCAACAGAGTTGTCATGATCAACCAGATCGCCATGGATTTACTTGCACTGCCGGACGCCAATTACCTCGGCAAGGATCTTCGAGAAGTATTCCCCGAAGGATTTGACCACGATCACTTTCTAAACACACAAAAACCCGTCGAACTCGCCCTGACCAAGCCCCAACCCAGATACCTTGATCTCAGGAGCTCCCCCCTGGTATCGAATCCCACAACCAGTCCGGGCAGGCTGCTCATCCTGCGGGATATCACCCCGCAGAAAGAAGCGGAAATCAAACTCAGCAAAGCCAACCGCGATCTCAAGACCCAGTTGCACAAAATCAACGGACTTCAGGAACAATTGCGCGACCAGGCTCTGCATGACTCATTGACCGGGCTATTCAACTTCAGGGGGATGGATGAGCTTTTGGAGGGTTTGCTGGAGAAATGCAAGCTGCAAAACCAAAATTTTTGCCTGATGGTGATGGATATCGATCACTTCAAACGCGTCAATGACGTCTTTGGCCATCAGGCAGGCAATCATCTATTACAGGAGTATGGCAAGTTCATTCGCGCGGTCATCCGTAAAGACGATTTTGCCTGCCGTTTCGGCGGCGACGAGTTGCTGCTTGGATTCCAAGGCATGCCGTTGGAAATTGCGCTTTCCAAAGCCGAGGAAATCCGTTTGGGCATCAAGAAGATCGTTTTGGAAAAGAATCAATCCCGGATTTTCACCACGGTCTCCATAGGGATCGCGTTCCATCCGGAAAACGGAAAAACAATCAAAGAGTTGATCAGCGCAGCCGATCAGGCCATGTACGACGCGAAAGAAAAAGGCAGGGATGCAGTCGCCCAGGCAGCCTTGAAGCCACCCATTTCAAGGTAATTCGATGAGACTTTGGTCATTGTCTCCGTCATATCTGGACGTTAAAGGATTGGTCGCCGTATGGCGTGAAGGTCTGCTGGCCAGAGCCGTACTCCTGGGTCAGACCAAAGGATATACCAGACACCCGCAACTCATCCGCTTTCAACAGCACTCGCAGCCACTCGTGGCAATCGATTTTTACCTCGAGCAAATCCTTTTGGAAGCTGAAAGCCGCGGATATCATTTTAATCAATCAAAGATCCAAAGCGGATTATCCCCCCGGCAAATCAATGTGACCACAGGGCAAATCGAGTTTGAATTCGTCCATCTGCGGCGAAAGATCACCGTTCGCAGCCCTGAACGGCTCCCATTGGTCGATGCCATCCGCCAACCTCAGGCACATCCGCTCTTCAAGATCGTTCCGGGTGAGATCGAACCCTGGGAAAAAGTGCTTGAAAATTAGCCAAAAACCACGCAACGCATTGAAAGTGAACCGTAGTAGACCGTTTCGCAACAAAACCGGCAATCCTCCTGCGGCTGGCGAAGCCCCAGAACATACAAAAACGGTAAATAGTGCTCCGCGCTGTTAATCGATAACTCAGCGGCCTTGCCCTGCTCATGGTAATGGATCAAGGGTAAATGATCCGAGCGTAAGATGCAATCCTTGACTTTCTCATCGAATTCGAGCGCCCAGTCATAAGGGCTGCTTCCCCAGGTAATCCTGCCCAAGTTGTGCACCACGTTGCCGCTGCCGAGAATCAAGATTCCCTCGTCCCGCAGCGGTAATAACCCTGTCCCCAGATCGTAATGGTATTGTCCATCGCGGGTATGTGCCAGGCTCAACTGCACCACCGGAATATCCGCCCTGGGGTACATGCGCGGCAGCACCGACCAGGTGCCGTGGTCCAATCCCCACTCTTTGTCTGCCCCGACCGATCTATCCGCCAGCAATTCCATCACCCGTTCCGCCAGTTGCGGTGAACCGGAGGCAGGATACTGCATTTCATTCAATTCCTGCGGAAATCCAGAAAAATCGTGGGTGGTTTTTGGGGAGGGAACAGTTGTCACCTGCGGTTCAGGTGTTTCCCAATGCGCAGAAATGCTTAAGATCGCTTTTGGCCTGGGGAGCTCTTCTCCCATATTTCGCCAGGCCAGGCTGAATTCATTCTCCTCGATCGCGTTCATTGGGCTGCCGTGCCCGACAAAAACGACAGGCATGCGATTCGTGTTTATATTCCCTTCCTTCCGCACCAACCATATCGATGAACCAGCCAGATCAGGGATAGAACAGAAAACGACCGATTATTCTTTTTCCTTTAGTTTCTTTTCAACCAAGGCAACCAGGGCACCCACGTTAACCAGGTTGGCGATCTCGTAGGGTTTGAATTCGATGCCGAAATGATCTTCGACAGCCATCAGCATGGTGACATGCGACATCGAATCCCAGCCATCAATGTCGTTCGAGGTTGTCTCATTGGTGACGGTCAGGTTCTTTTGATCGAACACTTCCTCAAAAACATAGGTCAAATCATCAATTACTGCCATGGTTAATCCTCCATTGTTGAAATATCACCGACATCTTTACCCAAATACTGCGCCTTAAGCACCCTGCGCATGATCTTGCCGCTGCGGTTCTTCGGAATCTTGTCGATGATGATGAATTCCGAAGGCACTGCCACCGGTGAAACCTGTTTTGAAACCGCGATCCTGCATTTCACTTCAAGGCTCTTCGACCAGCTTAACCCCTCTTTTAGTTTCACAAAAGTGACGATCTTCTCCCAAAGCATGGGGTCCGGGGCGCCGATCACGGCCACGTCAATGACCTCTTCCATGGCCAGTAGAACACTCTCCACCTCGAAGGGACCCACAAGGTGACCGGAAGTGTTGATCACATCATCATTTCGTCCGAGGAACCAAAAATAGCCGTCACTGTCGATCTTGGCCAGGTCGCCGGTGTCGTAATAATCACCGTGGAATTTTTCACGGTACACGTCTTCCATGTTCAAATAAG
>CAYWCH010000047.1:2946-13079 GCA_964456715.1 uncultured Anaerolinea sp.
TTTGGTGTAACGTTCTGGATCGTTGATGTAACCGCGGAACATGGATGGCCAGCCACGTTTGACGCGCAGACTGCCGATCTGTTCCGGCCCAAGGATCTCATCTTTATCACCAGCGGTGATGGCTTCGATGCCGCTCAACGGCTTACCCATCGAACCCGGCTTGATCTCCAGGCCCGGGCGGTTGCAGATCATCACGGCACCGGTCTCGGTCTGGAACCAGGTATCGAATATCTCTTTGCGCATCACCTTGCGCACCCAGAACAGGATCTCCGGATTCAAGGGTTCACCCACGCTGTACACCCGCTTAAGCTTGGGCAGATCATACTTGCCGATGATGCGCGCCTCATCCTGGATCAACATGCGCAGCGCAGTCGGCGCGGAATACCAGATGGTTACTTCTTCGTGTTTGAGGATCTCGAACCAATCGACCGCGTCGAACTTGCCGGTGAAATGCACCTGAGTGAGGCCCTTTGCCCAGGGCCCTGTAATGCCGTAGGATACCCCGGTCACCCAGGCCTGGTCGGCGGTGCACCAGTAGATATCATCCTCTTCCACCTGGAATGCCTCGTCCATCGTGTTGAGCTGATGGACAATACCACCGTGGACATGAAGCACGCCTTTTGGCCTTCCAGTGGATCCGGAGGTGTAATGCAGAACAGAGGGGGTTTCGGGATCGAGTTCTTCCACAGCAAAATCCGGGCTAGCCTCGGCGGTCAGGGCAGCGTAACTCAGCACCCGATCACTCTGGTGCTCATCCACGTCGGTGAGGATGATCGTTTCCAATGCCGGCAGGTTGGGGAGGATTTCACTGATGCGGTCGTAAAAAGATTGTTTCGTAACCAAGACCTTCGCCCCTGAATCCAGCAGGCGGTCGAATACGGCTTCTTTACCAAAATTGGAGAACAAAACACTGGCAATCGCCTGATATTTCAACGCGCCGAGAAATACGAAGAACACTTCCACCTGTTTGGGAAGGAAGACGAACACTTTATCGCGTTTTTGTACGCCAAGCGATTTCAACGCGTTGGCAAATTTATTTGATTCGTCATCAAGATCCTTGAAAGTGTAATCCACGCGGGTCAGACCGGGATGGATCAGCCGCATGGCCACTTTTTGCGCTCTACCCAACTCACACTGCATACCGGTGCACATATAACCAATATTCTTCGCCATTGTCAGTCCTCTTCTTCCACCTGTGATCCGGCCAAAATAGTCGATCGTCGGATATATTACCATTTCTTTGCCGACATGGTGTCAATCATTTTACACTGTCTTTTCGCTTTACCGGAAAAATGGGCAAACAACACAGAAAAAACCGTCAACTCTTCTGTAGCTGGGCTTTACGCTTCACCCGCAGCACCACGATCTTGGTGGCGTGGTTGAAGGGAGCCGGGTCGACCGGCCCGGTGGAAACGATCGTCTCCGGGTATCCGCAAATATCGGGCGGTACCGGTATGATCGTTTCGATCTCCAGGTAACCGTCTTTACACAGCTCGAACAGGCTGTTCAGAAAATCTGCTCCGCTGAGAAACAGGGCGTTATTGATCACAACCAGCGCTCCTCCGTCGCACACCAGCGGCCTGATCTTGTTGATCAGGCGGGAGCTCTCGTTTACCATGTTCACAGTACCACGTCCGGTCACCGAGAAGAACGGCGGATCGAGCAAGGCAATATCGAACAACTCGCCTTCCTGTTTGAACCGCCCCATCTCATTGAAGAAATCCGCCGCGTGCAATTTCATTTTTCCCAAATCGAGACGGTTCATCGTTGCCGACTGCCGCGCCAGGCTGAGATAGGTGGCATTGCGGTCCACCTGTACCACTTTCTTTGCCCCTCCAGCCAAGGCTGCCACTCCCAGGCTACCGGAATAGGCGAAGGTATTCAGCACGGTCTTTCCATTTGCGTTGTTCTTCAACCAGGTACGCAGATTTCGGGTATCCAGGTAAAAGCTGGCGTCCTGGTTCATGCGCAGGTTGACAGCATAGCGAATACCATTTTCCACCACGAACGGATCGGTGGTCTCTCCAAAAGTAAATTTTCCGTGCTTGAGCAGGTTGATGGCGGCGTATCGTGTTTTTTGAATGGCACAGGTGATCCACGGAAAGCGTTCCAGGGCATAAGTTTGGGCGTTATCCAGCAAGCCAACGCTTTGAACCAGACTCTTTCGGAAATTATTGAGAACCAGCGTGTGCCCGTACAGGTCGATCACCAGGTCGGGGTCGCCTTCGTAAAAACCGGAATAAAGCCGGAACGCTGAACAATGATCGGGGTCGATCAACGGTTGCCGGGCGGCAAAAGCCTTTTCCAAACGGGATTCCAATAGGTCATCTCTCATACCATGTATTGTACTGATTTTAAACAAGGAATGAAACGGGTCTAAAATGGGGATATGAAGATCAAACCTTTGATCCTGTTGCTTCTTCTACCCACGCTGCTATTGGGATGCATACAGAGCCTTCCTCAGGATACCGCTATTCCGCCAACGATGACGCAGTCGCCCGCGGTTAAAACAACTGTACCATCAGCCACTCCGACAGCCATGCCCTTGATTGCAGAAAAATACCCCTATCTCATCCTGACCGGCGATCCGGCCAGTTTGAAGATCTGCTGGCAGTTCTACGCGCCAGCCGATGCCGTGCTGTCGTGGGGGTTGGACGATGCCTATGCTGCCGGCTCCCTGGCCTTTTCCGCGGGCAACGATGAAAAGCCGACCTGCGCGCTCCTTACAGATTTACAGACCGCCTCGCATTATCTGTATCGGCTCGCCAGCAACGGCGCCGAGTTCAAGAGCAGCTTCACCACCCCACCGGAAGAGGCGTCAACCGATCTGATCTTCTGGGGTTACGGCGATACACAGAGCCACCCTGAGATTCACGATTCCATTAACGCGTCAATTTTGAAGGAAATGGGCAGCGATCCCTCGCGCCAGACGTTTGTTTTTAACACCGGCGACATTATGAATGAAGCCTCGCAAGAGAGTTTGCAGGCCAACCAATTCGACAGCCAATGGGTGCACATCACGGGTCTTTACAGCCGTGTGCCGGTGATCAATGTGATGGGGAATCACGACGGTACGCAACTGTTCATCAAGTACTTCCCCTATCCATACACATCAACCTTCGACTGGTCTTTCGATTACGGTCCGGCACACTTTGTGGTGATCGACCTCTATTCGAACACCGATCCAAACTCGCCGCGCTGGCAGTGGCTGCGCGATGACCTAGCCGCCTCGTCCAAACCCTGGAAGTTCATCCTGGTGCACGAACCGGGCTGGTCTGCGGGGCCTCATGAAAATAACGCGGTGGTGCAGAAGATCATCCATCCCATCGCAGCCCGCTTCGAGGTTTCGATCGTGTTCTCGGGTCACAACCACTATTACGCCCGTGCCGTGGTGGATGGGATCAACTATCTCACTACCGGGGGCGGCGGCAGCGAACTATACGATCCCGAATACTACTGGCCGAACATCCAAAAAAAGATCAAAGCCTATCACTACCTGCGGATCGAGATCAATGACAGCTTGCTGACGATCACCGTCCTTGCACCCGAGGGAGAAGAGCTCGACCAGTTTGAACTCAGTCAATAAAAATCCCGGGCGGTTCCAAACTCATCTCGCCCGGGGTGATCTTCGAATTGATTAGTTATTTCTGCGGGGGGAAACGATAAACGATGGCCAGCCCGCCTTCAGCTGTTTCACGGTAAACATGGGGCAGGTCGCGCCCGGTGCGCGCCATGACCTTGACCACCTCATCGAAGGAGATACGGTGACTGCCATCGGAGTAGAGCGCGAAGGTGGCACAATCGAGCGCCCGCGTGGCCGCAAAGGCATTGCGTTCGATACAGGGAATCTGCACCAGTCCATTGACCGGATCACAGGTCAACCCCAGGTGATGTTCCAGACCCATCTCAGCTGCGTATTCGATCTGCCTGATCGAACCGCCCATCAACTGGGTGGCTGCTGCGGCTGCCATGGCACAGGCCGAACCGATCTCCCCCTGGCAGCCCACTTCAGCCCCTGAGATCGACGCGTTCGCCTTGATCAAATTGCCGACCAATCCGGCAGTTGCCAACGCATGCAGCAATTCACGTTCAGGGGTTTGGATGGTATCTTCGATGTGGCGCAGCACTGCCGGCAGCACCCCGGCCGAGCCACAGGTGGGAGCCGTGACGATCCTGCCTCCCACGGCGTTCTCTTCAGCCACTGCCAGGGCATACGCAGGCAGGTATCCTTCTGTCTTCAACTTACCACCGGCCATCTGAATCTTGCGGTACATCGTCCAGGCGTGGCGCGCCAGCCCCAGACCACCTGGCAGCACCCCCTGGGTGTTCAAGCCACGGTCGATGCTCTCGTGCATGGTACGCAGGATCTTTTCAAGGAAGGGCCAGATCTTCGCACCTTCGTTGTCCTCTACATATTCCCAAAAGGTCTTGCCCTCCTGGGTGCAAACACGCAGGATGTCCTGCATGGTTGTCAGTTTATACAGTGGTTTGGAGTCGAGGTATTCGCCTTCAGCGAGGACCGCGCCGCCGCCTACGGAATATCCCTGCCAGCGTTCGTAACACTCCCCTTTTTCATCGAATGCCTCGAAGATCATACCGTTGGGATGCTTTGGCAGTTCTTCATCCGGTTTCCAGATGAAGTCCACCGGACACGGAGCAAAAGCATCGCTGAGAGTCACGTCAGTGAGGTGCCCCTTGCCGGTTGCGGCCAGGCTGCCAAAAAGCGTTACCTGATACCTGACGGCGTGGGCGGTTTTCTTACTGAATTTCTCGGCTTCCAGCCGCGGACCCATGGTATGGCTGCTCGATGGACCGTGGCCGATCCTGTACAATTCTTCAATAGATCGCATAGCGGCAATTATAGCCAGTTTATTCGGGTTTCGCAGAAGATTCCGATCCGCAAGTGGGCCTCTGGTTCAACAGCAACCAGTACATCCCCAGGGTGCGGACTGCCTCTACGAATTTTTCAAAGTCCACCGGTTTAACAATATAGCTGTTGACGCCCAAACGGTAGGTATCAATGATGTCGCGTTCTTCGTGCGAGGAAGTCAATACCACCACCGGGATCATTTTTGTGCGCGTATCTTCTTTCAGCTTTTTGAGTACTTCCAAACCATCCACCTTTGGAAGCTTCAGATCGAGGAGGATGACCTGCGGAAAACGCACCAGATCGTTTGTATTATCCAGATCCTTTCCAAAGATCATCTCCAGGGCTTCTTCACCGTCTCGCGCGATCAAAATATTGTTGGCAAGATGGTTCTTCTTGAACGCGTGCATCGTCAATTCCACATCGCTGGGATTATCTTCGACATACAAGATCTCAATCAGATCGGTCATTTTTGCTCTCCTCGCCCAAGGTGAAATAGAAGGTCGTTCCGGTATTCAAAACAGAATCTGCCCAAACGATGCCGCCGTGTTTTTCCACGACGCGTTTGACAATCGCCAGTCCAACTCCGGTGCCCTCGTAATCTTCGACGCTGTGAAGCCTATGAAAAACACCAAACAGCTTGTTGTAAAAACGCATGTCAAATCCGACGCCGTTATCCTTTATATAATAACATGGAGTTTTCTCACCATAATTACCGTTTTCCAGACGCGGCTTGGAAGAAGTAAACCCAATCTCGATCTTTGCCACCTCCCGGTCCCGGGTGAACTTGACCGCGTTCGATATCAGGTTCACGAATGCCTGTTTTATCAACCCTTCATCCGCCAGGCAGGGTTTCATCTTTTTGACTGTAAAATCGATCTGGCGGCTGGGGTTTTGCTGAGAAATTTCAGCTACAACGTCTCCAACAAGGCGGTTAAGGTTGACCTCTCCTCTCTGGATCGCCTGTTTGCCAAGACGTGAAAATGCCAGAAGGTCATCCACCAATTGACCCATGTTGCGGGTGTTCTTGCGGATGATCTGAAGATTCCTTAAGATCTCGGCATTGACCTCTTCCTTATATTCATCAATGATGATCTGCGAGAACCCGTCAATGGCACGGATCGGCGCGCGCAGATCGTGTGAAACGGAATAAGAGAATGCTTCAAGCTCCTGGTTCGCCATCTGCAATTCAGCAGTGCGGTTTTGAACGCGTTGCTCCAGGCTTTCATTCAACTGGATGATCTCCATCTGAGCTTTCTTGCGGGCAGTGATATCTTCAAAAATCACGGTGAAGTATCCCGTTTCAGAACTGTAAACATGAATCGCATAATGGCGGTCCAATCCAGGAACATAAGTTTCAAGCGATTCAGGTTGCCCGGTTCTTGCCACCCGGTCATAGGTTTCAAACAACTCGGGATTGTCTTTCTGAATTCCGGGAATCAACTCCGTAATCTTTTTGCCTTCGGCACCCTTCAATCCGGTCAGGGTTTCAAATGAGTCATTCACCATGAGGTTGAGATAATCAATCGCGTTTCCTTTTGAATCGTAGATCATTTTACAAAAAGCCATGCCATTGACCATGTTCCTGAACAACTCGCCATAACGGACTTCGCTTTCGCGTAATGCTTGTTCCGTTTTCTTTCGTTCGGAAATATCCAGAACAAACGCTATCGATTGTTCCTGTTTTTCGCCGATCAGCACAAAACCAACCAGCACCCAGATTTCAGTTCCATCCTTGCGGATATATTTCTTTTAGTAGGGGGAACATACTCCATCGCGTTTTGCCTGTTTGATTGCCTGGTCATCCAGAACAAGGTATTCCGGCGGGGTGATTTCATTCCACGAGATCTTTCCGGATTCCAAATCATCCTGTGAATAACCAATGGTGTCCAGATAATAATCGTTGGCAGTATAGACTCTGCCATCAAGATCAGCAAAAAAGATGCCAATCAATTTTGAATCAAAGAATGCTCTCAGCTTCTCTTCAGACTCACGGATTTTTTTCTCAATTTCCACCTTGTCGGCTACATCAATGGCGGTATTCATCATCGCGATTAGTTTACCCGACTCATCCCATAATGGCGTGTTGCGCCATTCCACCATGATGCGGCGTCCTTCTTTTGTCAGATTCTCGTTTGTCGAAACGATCATCTGGTTATGCATGATGGTGCGTTTTGCCACATATTTAACTACCTGCATCTGATCCATGGGGATGATCGTCCCGAATTCTGATTTACCGATCATTTCTTCCCGCGCATATCCAAAGATCTTCTCTGCCTGAGGGTTCCAATCGAGGATGTTCAAATCCTCATCCGTGAGCAGGAAACCCACCGGAATGTTACTGAATTGGAGCTGCAACCGGCTTAAAAGCGAATCTCGTTCTTCCGCAAGTGCCTTCTGCGAGGCTTCTACGAGCTTCTTCTCAGTGATATCCTCGATAATCCCAAGCACACCGCTGACTCGATCGCGGTAATCGCGGATTGTGGTGGCTGATACCTGGACATTGACCAGGCTTCCGTCCTTGCGTTTGCGCATCCCTTCATATGCGATCGATTGCGGCGAAACCAAGATCCGTTTCAATACTGAAGCAAGGTTGTTTTCGCCTGATTCGAGGAAGATTTCTGGTTTCGTACCAATCACCTCTTCAGCATTCCATCCAAATATTTGTTCCGCTGCCTTGTTCCACGAAGTAGCGATCCCTTTCTTATTCAGCGTAATCAAAGCCAGCGGTGAAGTGTCGATAATGGTGCGCAGGTTATTCAGATTTTCCTTAAGCACCTGTTCAGCTTTTAATTTTTCGGTGACATCAATCTCCAGGACGATTCGTGCGGGTTTACCGTCAAATTCCACCTCGTGGGCATGTACTTCAACGTAACCCTCGGTTCCATCTTTCTTTCTGTGTTTATGCAGGATGTCCTGGCCTTCTATATCATGGAACACTTTTAGTAATTTGTCGTTCACGTCCTCGATATGGATCTTGCCGATAGTAAGTTCAATGAATTCATTTCTGTCATATCCATAGTATTTTGCGGCAGCTTCGTTGGCATCCAGAATTCGATTATTGGCAATATCGAAAATATAAGTCGGGATGGGGTTCATTTCAAAGAATTGCCGGTAACGCGCCAGGGCTACCTCGATCTCCTGGCGATAACGTACGCGCTCACTGATATCCCTTACCACGCCCTGCACTCTATCTTCGGTCAGCTTAAAGCCGCTGACCTCGACCGGTAACAGGCTGCCGTCTTTTCGGATAACATTCCTCTCGGTGACAACGTAAGAACGGGTACCATTGGCAATTTCCCAAAAATGGGTGGATTCCTCCTCAAGGCTTTCTGCTGAAATCAGGTCCAAAACGTGCTTTTGAAGGATCTCTTTGCGCGTGTATCCCAAAATATGGCAGGCCATGTCGTTGACCGCGATGAATCGGCCAGTCATATCCGTCGTGAAAATACCGTCAGAAGCATGTTCGATCATTCCCCGATATCGGGCTTCACTCTCTTCCAGTTTCTTTTGAGCCGCCACGTTTTCTGACATGTCGCGAATGATATCCAAATAGAACTTCTGGTTTTCAATTTCGAATTGTCGAATACTCACATCTACAAAGAAAGCGGTTCCATCCTTCCGTTGGTGCTCCAAATGTTCTCGTAACGAACCGCTCTTTTTAATACGATCAATGTAATCTGAAATGGCCTCACGATACTTGGAAGTACGAAGGTCCATGACCATTTTGCCCGAAAACTCATCGGCAGTATATCCGTATGCTTCCAACGCCCGGTCATTAAAATCAATGATGCGGCCATTTTGATCGATGATCGTGATAAAGTCATTAGCCGCGTTGAGAAGTAATCTATACCTGTTTCTGATCTGTTCCCGCTCGTTCTGCAAATAGTGCACTTCTTCGCCGTAAAACCTTCTCTGCCGCTCAAACAGTGATTGCCCGACCGCGATAACAGAAATAAAAACAGACGTAAGGATTACCGCCAGGATGGCCCCCTGCCTTCTTACCTCTGTAAATACCTCGTCCTTATCCATTTTGGATAGCAGGAACCAGTCCGTTCCTGGAATGGCACGACCTGTGTAAATGACTTCATGACCTCGATAATCCACCCCTTGATGAATTTCAGTGTTCCCCTGGGCAACCACAGCAACCGGAAGATCTGGTGTATCCAGTGGGAATTGCAGTTTTAATGCGGAAAACGGTTGGAACCGTAGCGCATTTAGATATGTAACCGATTTTCCATCCACTCGAAATAGTGCCGTTTCACCAGTATCAGTTGG
Source organism: uncultured Anaerolinea sp. (assembly GCA_964456715.1). Taxonomy (GTDB): domain Bacteria; phylum Chloroflexota; class Anaerolineae; order Anaerolineales; family Anaerolineaceae; genus UBA6107. The sequence goes on from CAYWCH010000047.1 coordinate 12,092, forward strand.
GATGTGCCAATCCATGATGATCGGGTAGAGGGTTTGGTTGGGATCGATCCGCAGGTCTAAGACAGCGATTACATTATTCAAATCACTATACGGTTCATGGATCGGGATATAAAGATCCATCAGCACAGTACTGGTGGTTGGGTCAAGGTACAGATCAGATAGAACCACCTTTTTTTGCCCAATGACTGTTGCTAGATCAGATTGCAGCCCGGGGGATTGTGGGACCTGTATTAACGGGTCTTCGATCACTTTCTTTCCGGAGATGTCATAAAGCGTGAAGGCTTTATACCCATAAGCCGATCGCGTGTTGCTCATCCATTCCAGGTTTTGTTCCTGATTGCTGCGGTTGGCGGGGTCGTCGAGCAAATTCTTAACCATCAGGGCGATCTGCTGATTGGACTGGATGATCTTGCCATCCCCCAAACGGGAGGTTCGCCAGGTGACAATCTCTGAAACGCTGCTATTTGATATGACTGCTAATTGTTTTTCCTGCGTATGAGTCAACCGGTGTATTTGCTGTAAATAATTACCGCTCGCAATAGAAGAAAGTGCGACCAGTAAAAAAAGCATCAGCAGCCAAATCCATCTTCTAACCCGCTTGTTCTGCTGATCCAATTGACTGCCGGACCCGGAATCCTTTCCTTTGACCATACCCATTTGATGTCACCTGTCGACTATGAACCCAATAATTCGTTTCATTACAGTATAACGAAAACGAAAACGGTTTGCTACTAACGCGATCAGGATACTTGATCGATCATTTGACTATCTTTTGGATGAACCGAAAACCCATCTGGTCGTTGCGAGCTGCCAAAGAAAGACATAAGATCTGGGCTGCGGTAGCATCGAGTAAAGGCGAAAGGCTGTATTCCATTCCGGTTGCCGGCTTGACGGGTTCGCCCCAGGCCAGCGGCAGTCCATCCCATACACGGATCACCCGCGCACCGGTCTCGTGCAACCGGTCGATCCGGGCATCTTCCAGGGCACT
>CAYWCH010000048.1:0-1485 GCA_964456715.1 uncultured Anaerolinea sp.
CACCTTGAATGGCTTCTTCTCACCAAACGTCCTGAAAATATCGAAGGGTTTCTCCCTGAGAAATGGCTCATTGATCCTCCTGAAAACGTTCGGTTGATGGTCACCACCGAGAATCAAGAAATGGCAGATCAGCGAATTCACCTGCTTTTGCAGTGCTGCCCTGGCAGAAACGGGATTTCAGTCGAGCCAATGCTGGGGCCGGTCGACATCTCTACTTACCTTCCACAGTCTAATATGAGCGCCAATGTAAAGCCGGTCTTTGCATCCTTTGGCAAAAACACGATCGATTGGGTGATCTGCGGCGGTGAATCCGGACCGGATGCTCGACCAACGAATCCGGCATGGGTTCAGTTTCTTCGGGATCAGTGTACGGACGCTGGTCTTCCATTCTTTTTCAAACAATGGGGAGAATGGTATCCATTATCAGAGAACAGCGAAATCACCGACCTATATACTGGGCATCTTGGTTACAACTTTGAAGATGGATCGCGTTCCGTAAGGATCGGCACTAAGAACTCTGGCCGCCTCCTGGACGGCGTAGAATGGAGCCAATTCCCAAAATGAGAACAGCAGAAGAAGCAAACTACTTTATGACCACCATTCATCCAGCGGCGAGCATGGGAGAAATCCAGGCAATGCTTGATGATTTTGGAGCGGACGCCATCCAGACCATGTCCGGATCACAGGACGAGAAATCCTACTGGATGATCCGTTTTCGTTGGTTGGGCCGATTTTACCGGTTCACATTTCAACCCTTGCAATGCGCAAACCCGGAAAAAATTATCACAGTGGCGGGGAAGAAACGAACTTGCTCCGACCAGGCAAAATATCAGATGGGAAGGATCGCCGTGTTCGCAGTGAAAGCCGTCTTGACCGCGTCTGAAGCCATGCCAGGCGCTTTGTATGGATTTGCTGAGCTTGCAGCTCAAAACGGTGACGGAATTCCTATCATCGTTTCAGAGTTGGATATCACTGGCATCAATAAATGCTTGCCAGACCTTTCAAAAAATTTGCAACTGAAGGACGGTAAATGAACATGGCAGATCATACCATCGAAGCAGTAGACCTGTTCGCCGGTGCCGGTGGCACGTCCACCGGTCTGATCCAGGCATGCAAAGAACTCGGATTTGATGTTCACCTGACCGCGATCAACCACTGGGATGTGGCTGTATCGACATACGAACTCAACCATCCCAACATGCCGAAACCGCTTTGCCAGAACCTGAATAACGTAAGGCCGCAGGACGTGGTTCCCGGTGGATACCTGGATCTCCTGGTGGCGTCTCCGGAATGCACGCATCACAGCAATGCCGCCGGAGGAAGGCCGAAAAACGAGCAAAGCCGCGCCGGTGCAGACTTTGTATGTATCTGGGCGGAAAAGCTGTACATCGAAAATATCCTGGTGGAAAACGTCAAAGAGTTCATGACCTGGGGTCCGTTGGATAAAGATAAGCAACCGATCCAAAGGCTGAAAGGCCAACTGTT
>CAYWCH010000048.1:1495-4207 GCA_964456715.1 uncultured Anaerolinea sp.
ACTTCATCGAGCGGTTGAAAGCACTCGATTACAACGTCGAATATAGGGTGATCAACACTGCCAATTACGGTGATCCGCAAACCCGTGAGCGTCTTTTCATCCTGGCACGGAAATCACATAAACAGATCGCATGGCCCGAACCTACCCACTCGAAGGAAGGTGAGCTCGGATTTCTGGCAGCGACGAAAAAATGGCGACCGGCTCGCGATATCATCGACTGGAACATCAAAGGTAAATCCATTTTCAACCGCAAGAAACCACTCAGCGAAAACACCATGCGCCGGATCATGAGGGGATTGGAAAAGTTTGGCGGGCAGCCCTTCCTGGCTGAATACCACGGCGCAAGCTATCCGGGCGGTGATCGTGTTGGATCACTTCAGTCACCGCTTCCGACCGTGGCAACAAACAACCAGCTCGCTCTTTGCGAACCTTTCATCATTTCAACCGCATGGGGTAAAACCAACCGAAGCGCAGCAAGGTCGATCAATGACCCCATACCAACAATCGTTGCCAATGCTGACGATCTGCATCTTGTCCAGCCGTATATAGTGAAAATGTACGGGACTGCTGACGCATCCGACATCAATAAACCGCTACCTACTGTCGTTGGCGGGGATGGTCATCTTTATCTGTGTGAGCCGATTTTGCTTGGACAGCAAAGTTGTTCAGCGCCGCGTTCTGTCAATCAGCCAATTCCAACCATTGCGGGTGCCGGAGCGATTGGACTCGTAGAGCCTTTCCTGGTGAACTACAACGGCACCGGCCATGCACACAGTATCGATGAGCCAATGGACACCATAACCGGTAATGATCGATTCGGCTTGGTGGTGCCGATGGCAAACGGATTCCAGGCATTGATGGATGTCCTTTTCCGGATGCTCACACCGAAAGAACTGGCTGCTGGTATGTCATTTCCGCCTGATTATGTTTTCAAGGGCACTCGTGGTACCCAGGTAAAGCAGATCGGGAACGCGGTTCCGGTTAAAACCGCAAAGGCGCTCTGCATGGCGTTGCTTTCATGAGAACAAATGGCGCCATCCACAATGACACGCCTCCACTCAATACGCCTATCTGGTTTTGGGCGGCTGAGTTCGGATGCACGCCAGCTTTGAGATCTCGGCCACCCAGGTGAAGTTCTTGAGCCCGAAGGATCAGACTGCCGAAGCTGTGGGTGAGGATGCTGCCGGCAGTGATCAACCCGGTGAAGAGATCCCGTTCTGAGAAAGTCTGAATGGTCATGAGGATGAATTACCGATCGGATGATGAAGCAATGGCCGCCTTCGATGTGGATAAAGAGAAGCAGGCACTGGCTTTGCGTATCGATCAAAAATACCAAGAGATCGACGCCAAGCCAGCGAAAGATTGCATGCTCGAGGCCATGGCCCTGGTATCCGGTGGAAAGGAGATCAGCCAGGCAGACGCGTTGGTGAAGATGATCACGATCCTGGTGGAGCGAGGGGATCTGTCGCTGTGGCAAAAGTACAAGCGCGAAGATTGGCAGAATACCACCTTCGCAGCTCACAAGTTCAAAACCACGCATTGGACCCTCGGTGTGGCCAAGTCGATGTTGCTCAGCGAGGAGCGCGAGCGAGTCAGGGAAGAGAGCCAGCTCCTCGAGGAGGAATTCCGCCGTGCATGGTCTGACTGAGGAAGGCGCCCCAAGATTCACCCGGTCGAATATTCTGCGGCTCGATCGGTTGCTGAATATGTGGTACAAGCCGGCAGAGATCGCCGAGGAGATCGGGATCTCGGTGGATACGATCTACCGAACCCACCTGCAGGCTGGATGCCCTCACCGGCGGGATGATCATAACCAGATCTGGATCTGCGGCTCGGAGTTTGCAGCCTGGGCGCGGTCCGTGGCCAAGGAAAAGAAAGCGTACACGCTCGGAGAGGGTCAGGCATGGTGTGTCCACTGCAACAAGGTGGTGGAGATGGTCGGCGTCAGGGTCCGGAACGTGAGACGGAACTTGAAGATCAATCAGGGAAAGTGCGCTGAGTGCGGTGGTAAGGTGAACCGGTTGAAGTCCGGAAAGGAGTAGGAATGAAAACCTATATTTACGTATCAGAAAATGTCGTCGTTACAAAAGTTTGGGATGAACACTATGAATACTCAGAACATCATCCAGAAAGAATCGTTGTTCGTATCGACGGTCCGATTGCGCGATTTATTGTGAAAATATTTCGGATATTCGACCACGAATTTGGTATCTAGGTGAACCGGTTGAAGTCCGGGAAGGAGCAGGGATGATGGCAACCATGAAAGACACTAAAATTTCGAAACTCTCAAAATTCTTGAAGCTATTTGCGCACAAGATGGTGATTTTATCGTGCGCTCAAAATGATTGCATCCATGCCATGTGGAAGTTTGAGGATATGTTCAAAGGGCAGAAATTGATTCGTTTTTTGAACGTGGTCAAGCGGCATTTTCCTTTGCGGATTCAGACTCTTCATGTTTTCAAGGGATTGAATGGACCTGAAACCTATGTGGCTTTTAGTGCTCAGGATGCCAGGGCTGTCCAGATCAATGAATCTGGTTGTTATGACGACGATGCCGATTCTTTTGAGAAAGTACGGGACCTTTCACTTTTCCCGATTTGGGATACAGACGCCACAACGAGAAAAGAGGTAACGGATATTCCTTTGTTTGGAAAAGTCAGTTTAGAAAACGACCATTATAAAATCACTGCTCCAGCCTGGTGTTGGGCGTTG
>CAYWCH010000048.1:4217-13016 GCA_964456715.1 uncultured Anaerolinea sp.
GCGTTGAGCATGGGACGGGGTTTACTCTGTTCTGAGGAATATTGAGGCGGTGACTGATGAGTGAACCGATGGACAAACTCACTCCCAAGCAGATCGAGAATTGGCGCGGTTTTTTGTGCCTCTTCATCGGCGTGCAAGCATTTTTCATGACCGATGAGGTAATTCAAACGGTGAGAGATCAAGTAAATGACAATTTCACCCGAGAAGGTGGCAGCAGAAAACCTGTCCCGTTGCCTTTCCTTCATGGTAGAGTGTGAGGATTTATGTCAGAGCATGATGAGCAAAAAGCATTGTTCGATTGGGCGAATTCGATGATCACCCAGGGCAGGCTGCCGGAGCTGGTCAATATGTTCGCGATCCCAAATGGTGGGATGCGAAATAAGGCGGTGGCTGCCAAGTTGAAATCCGAGGGCGTGAGGAGCGGTGTGCCGGATATCTTCCTGGCTGTATCCAATGCTGCTTACAATGGCCTTTTTATTGAAATGAAATTCGGCGGCAACATCCTAAGTCACGAACAGATGGAATGGAAGAAGCGCCTCGAGGCGAATGGATATCGCTTTGAGGTTTGCCGGTCCTGGGTGCTTGCTGCCAGGATCCTCGTGATCTACCTTCGAAGGGATAAAGGGGTGTTTCCGGAGATTTTCGAATGACAGAAAAATTGCGTGGAAGGCAACCCTGGCAAATGACGAGAGATGAGTTTGAAAAAGAAAAGCAAATGAGGATTTCTTGCAGGAAAACATGTGCCAGAGAGGAATTACAACGGAAGAAAGAAGCAATTGAGACAGGTCACCCAATAGGATACATTTATGGCCTTGTTGAGTTTTATTCTGAATTGCCAGATCTTTCTTCGGTAGATCATTTTTCTGAGGTAGAAAAAGCAATTGAGTCAGGTCTGGATGTTCCCTTGCAAGTAATGATTGAGCATCAAAAAGTTAAGAGAAACCATGATAAACAGGGATAACTGGCTGGACACAAAAGCCTACCTCAATTATCTGAAAACCGTGCTGCAGCAGTCGGATCAGACGATCAAGCGTAGGCGCGAGCAGCTCAGGCATTTGCTTGAATGGGCAGATTCTGAGCCATTCGCTCGGGCGCGTGCGATCGATCCAACCTTCCCGGTGTACCTGCTTACCTCGAGATTCGATAGGAGGGAAGGAGCGCAATCGCCGGAATCCCTGAAAGCCACCTGCGGGGTGGTCCGCAAATTCTTCATCTGGGGGCGGCGTGAATGGCCACGAAAGTATGCGAAGTTGAATGCCTCCTGGGTGGATACGATCCGGCCGGCACGAGCCAAGGGTATGCAATCCAAGGCAAAGAGCCACGAGTTTTACACCTTTGACGAAATGCGGATGATCAGTGAGGTTGTCCCATCCACGCTCAAGGAAGAGCGCGATCGGGCAGCCGCCGCTTTTTTGTTCCTTTCGGGCGCCAGAGTATCGGCATTCGTGACGTTACCAATTTGCTGTGTTCGCCTCGAGGAAATGGCGGTCGATCAATTCGCCGAAATGGGAGTGCTCACCAAAAACGGAAAATCTCAAACGACGTATTTGTTGCCGATCCCGGAGTTGCTCGCCATCGTCCAGGAATGGGATGATAAGGTGCGGAGCCAATTACCTGAGTCTGCAATGTGGTACAGCGGCATCCTGCAGGACGGGGAGACACTGGTCCCGATCTACGATCAACGGGCATCCAGGGGTGATAAGGTCGAAAATGGTATTGAGTGGTTATGTAAACAGATCGGCGTGAAGTATAAGAGTCCACACAAATTCAGGCACGGGCACACGGTCTACGTCCGCAGCATCGCGAAAACGATGGATGAATTGATGGCAGCATCCAAGAATCTGATGCACGCTTCCGTGGCAACGACCGAGCGAGTCTACGCTCAGCTCACCGATACCGAAATCAAGAGCACCATCGCGAATATGAAGCCGAAGATCTCCAGCCAGGCGGTTGATGTTGAGGGGTTGTCGCAGCTGGCGAAGATATTGAAAGAGCATCCAGGGGTGCTGGATGCTCTCAACAGGGATGAATCTTAAAGAATGATGGCGCTTTTTGTTTCAAGTAGATTGTATAAAAGTGTCGGGGCGATAGGATTTGAACCTACGACCTCTCGGTCCCGAACCGAGTGCTCTACCGGTCTGAGCCACGCCCCGAACGTCCGTGATTATACTCTATCTATAGTTATCCTCGCAAGACTTCTGAAAAAATGAGAGGAACAGGTGGTTCTCCACTCTCATTTCTCAACTCTGATACTCTATTGCGCAAACACTTTTTGAGCGGCTGAGGCTTGTGCTGAATTCAGAGGCAGTATGAAGGTAAAGCGGCTGCCTTTGCCTTCCACGCTTTCAACCCAGATCTTGCCGTTGTGCATTTCCACCATTTCCTTGGCAATCGGCAACCCGAGCCCAATCCCACCGTGCTTGCGGGTGAGATGCTTTTCCACCTGGTAGAAGCGCTGGAAAATCTTTTCGCACTCATTTTCAGGAATGCCGATGCCGTTATCCAGGACAGCGATCTTGATGTAACCCGGTAATTGCTCGGCAGTGACCTTGACCATGCCGTCTCGGTTCGTAAAAGCGAGCGCGTTCTTCACCAGGTTGCGCAGGGCAATGGCGATCTTTTCAGGGTCGCCTTCCACAGCCAGGTTGGGCTGCTTGGATTGATGACTTAAATGGATCTTGCGTTCGTTTGCCTCTGTCGAGAAGGATTCCACGATTTGCTGGATAACCTGTGAGATCGAAACCGGTTCCTTTTTTAGTTTGGTCATACCACCGGTCAATTTATCAATGTCACCGATCTCTTCGATCAGGTTGCGGAGTTTTTCTGCATTCCTGGCGATGATCTCCACATCCTCTTTCTGTTCAGGCAGGGCGCTCTCGTTGAGAAATGCAGTATGTCCCATGATCAATCCCAGCGGTGTACGTAACTCATGGGATGAAATGGCGATGAAATCGCTCTTCATTCGGTCAAGTTCCATGACCTTTTTATAGGCGTTTTGGGTGGTTTGAAGAAGTTGCTGATTTTGAATTGCGGTAGCTGCCTGCGTGGCCAGTGTGTCCATAAAGGTAATGTCTTCTTCATTGTAATTTGACCCTTTGGACTTGTTGATGGCTTCGATAACGCCAATCCGTTCCCCTTTATAGATGAGAGGAATTGCCAGGGCGTTGTGCGCACCGACCTTACGCTCCCATTCCATGGAATCGACGAAAGGTTCGCGTTCTTCGTTGTCACGGAAAACGAGAGATTCACCAGTGCGGAAGGCTTTGCCTGCCAGGCTGCGGTCCAGAGATACGCCTACCGTGCGCAATGATTCCAGCATGTAGAAAGGAGCAGCAACTACCTGCAGGTATTTATTCTCTTTGTCATAAATGAGGACAAACGAGTTCTCGCTGTTGGTCAGATCGGAGGCAATTTCAATGATCGATTGCAACAGGGGACCCACATCAAGATTCGCCGAAAGGTTTCGGCAAACTTCGAGTAATCTTTCCAAACGCCGTGTATAATCAGGATATTGTTCTGTCATTTGCCACCTATAAAGGATATGCAAATTATAGCATACGATGTTTTTATTACTTATCAGGAGAAGACTACATGGGCAATAAAAAAGTAAGAGTTGCGATCATCGGCGTTGGCAATTGTGCTTCTTCCCTTGTTCAGGGAATCCAATTCTATAAAGACGCTAAAGATGATGACCGCATCCCTGGTTTGATGCATGTCAACCTGGGGGGTTACCACATCAGCGACATCGAATTCTCCGCTGCGTTTGACGTTGTTGATACCAAAGTTGGACTTGATCTTTCGGAAGCGATTTGTGCATATCCGAACAACACATTCCAGTTCACCAAAATTTCCCATATGGGTGTAAAGGTGGACCGCGGCATGACTCATGATGGTTTGGGGAAGTATTTATCGCAGATTCTCAAAAAAGCTCCCGGACCTACCGCGGATATCGTCAAGATCCTAAAAGATACCGGAACCGATGTTGTGCTGAATTATCTTCCGGTTGGATCTGAAATGGCCACCAAATGGTACGTGGAACAGATCATCGAAGCCGGCGTAGGTATGGTGAACTGTATCCCCGTTTTCATTGCCAGTTCTGAATACTGGGGTAAACGCTTCGCCGATGCCGGATTGCCGATCATTGGTGATGACATCAAGAGCCAGGTGGGGGCCACCATTTTGCATCGTGTACTCACCAGTCTCTTTGTTGATCGCGGAGTGCGTTTGGACCGCACCTATCAGCTCAACTTTGGCGGCAACACCGATTTCATGAACATGCTGGAACGCGAGCGATTGGAATCCAAGAAGATCTCGAAAACCGGTGCTGTCACCTCGATGCTGCCCTACAAACTTCCTGAAACCGACATCCACGTCGGTCCAAGCGACTACGTGCCCTGGCTGACCGATCGCAAATGGTGCTACGTTCGCATGGAAGGAACGACCTTTGGCGAGGTACCATTGAACCTTGAGGCCAAGCTTGAGGTTTGGGATTCGCCCAACTCAGCCGGTGTTGTCATCGACGCGCTGCGCTGTGTCAAGCTGGCAAAAGATCGCGGCATCGGTGGCCCGTTGATCGCACCGTCTTCCTACTTTATGAAAACCCCTCCGAAGCAATTCAAGGACGATCTTTGCCGTGAGATGACGGAAGCCTATATCCGCGGTGAAGAAGTGAAGAAATAAAACCCAATCGGAAGGTTCCGGCACAAGCTTGCTTTTCTTGTGCCGGTTTTTCTTAAATTAGGTAAGATTATTGCAACGTCGGATAGTTATGGAAAACTGTATTTTCTGTAAAATCATCAAACATCAAGTTCCAGCCGAAATCCTGCATGAAGACGATCAGATGATCGTTATTCAGGACGCACAACCGCTCGCGCCGATCCATTTGTTGATCATCCCGCGCAAGCACATCGCTTCGATGAACGAGATTCGACTGGAGGATGAACTCCTGCTGAGCCAGTTGTTCCTCAAAGGTCGTGAGATGGCATTTGCCCGGGGGATTGGCGAGGCAGGTTACCGGCTGGTGGTGAATACCGGCGCAAGCGGAGGTCAGACAGTTTTTCATCTGCACATTCATTTATTGGGGGGAGCGCCAGCCGATAACCAATTGCTGACGCGTGGATTGAAATGAAATCAATGTTGAGATCATTGATCTGCATCCTTTCTTGTTTGTTCCTGGTTGCTGCCTGCGTGCAGCCAGCACAAGAAAGCCGGCCCTGGATGCTAGACACCGCAGCCGCGGCCCCGCCATCGCTGACCGATTCCAGCGCGAAGATGGTTCTTCCCACCCAGCGCCCTGCTGGTTCGGCATATTCCAGCCCAACCCCGGATTCGCCGCACCGCATCCCGGCAGCGCAGGTTAGCGGCGCGGCCTCCTCCGATTTCAAGATCATCCCCGATTCAGAACTGGTTTACGGACCAATGAGTTCCACGCTGGATGTGGAGGCTTTTATCCAGCAGCAGGGTGGATATCTCAGCCGGCATTCGGAATATGTTGACGAAAAAGGCATGACGTTGACCGGAGCAGAGATCGTCAAACAGGTCAGCTATGAGTATTCGGTCAACCCAAGGTTATTACTGGCATTACTGGAATACCAGTCCGGCTGGGTGACGCAAAGTGAAATTTCCGGAAAACTTCAGACTTACCCGATGAAACTGATTGACGACACCCGCCAGGGGCTGTATATCCAGCTTTCATGGGCAGCCAATCAATTAAATTTTGGTTTTTATGCCTGGAATGTGGGAGCGATCAGTTCGGCGCAACTGGCTGACGGCGCCAGCATCACTTTCTCCCTTGTGCTGAATGCCGGCACGGTGGCTGTGCAGCGTTTGCTGGGGTTGCTCAGGGGCAGTGAAGGTTGGGTGAAATCAGTTTCTGCGGATGGCGTCTACGCGACGTACACGGGTTTCTTTGGGATCCCGTTCGATTTGTCTGTGGAACCGTTGATCCCTGCCGGCCTGTCACAACCTTCCATGCAATTGCCTTTTGAAAAAGGCGATACCTGGTCTTACACCAGCGGACCACATTCCGCCTGGGGTGACGGGGCAGCTTGGGCCGCCCTCGATTTTGCCCCGCCTTCTGATATTTTCGGCTGTTTTCAAACGGATGTTTGGGAAGTGGCTGTGGCAGACGGCGTGATCGTCCGTTCGGAAAATGGTGAGGTCGTGCTCGATCTTGATGGGGATGGCCTTGAACAGACCGGCTGGACGGTGCTTTATTTGCATGTGGAAGACCGCGGACGAGTTGCGGTTGGTACTCACGTAAAAGCTGGCGACCGTATCGGTCATCCCTCCTGCACGGGTGGATACTCAACCGCCACCCATCTGCATTTAGCCAGACGCTATAACGGAGTATGGATCTCTGCGGATGGCGCGATGCCTTTTGTAATGGATGGCTGGACTTCGCAGGGCAGCGGTGTGGAATATAATGGATATCTGGTCAAAGGAAATAAATCGGTCGTGGCCGAGGATGGGATCATCGATGAGAACCAGATCAAACGCTAATAGGTTGCAATTGTTAATTGCTGCGGCAGTGATGGCTTTCAGTGTGCTTGCCTGTTCTCAGGGGTATATCACCCCCTTTGAGCTCACAATGACCGCGAATGCCTCCACGCCGGTGCCGACTTTTGCACCGCCCACAGCCACGAACACGGATGTCCACACCGCGACGACGATCATCGAAACCCCGCTGCCGACATTTACCGATATGCCGCAGCGCACCAATACGCCGATTTTCACCGAAACAATCGATCCGCTGGCGACCGGCAAGCCGCCGATCATTTATTACACTCAATCCGGTGACACGCTTCCTTCGATCACCGGAAGATTTGGCGTCTCTGTCAGTGAGATCCAGAGCAGCGAACCACTGCCCGAAACCGGATTGATCAACCCGGGCATCGTGCTGACCATACCCGACCGGGTCGAGAATGTCACTCCTTACATTCACGTTCTGCCCGACAGCGAGGTGGTTTATTCTCCCTATGTTACCGGTTTTGATATCGAGGAATATATCAGCCAATCCGGTGGGTATCTGAGCCGGTATTCAGAAGAGGTCGCAGGCAAGGTAATGACTGGCGCGGAAATTGTCAACCTGGTTGCCCTGGAGAATTCTTGCAACCCACGATTGCTGCTTGCCATACTTGAATACAAGAGTCATTGGGTGACGGGAGCCCCGACCAACCTGGCTGAATCGGATTATCCGATGGGTTACATCAAACTGGAATACCAGGGGTTGTATTACCAGCTCAGTTGGGCCGTGGAGGAACTCTCCATCGGGTATTATGGCTGGCGTGCCGGAAATTTGACCGATGTAACTTTCAAGGATAATTCGTTCAAACGATTGAACCCACAACTTAACGCCGGCACGGTGGCTTTGCAGTATCTCTTTGCCCAGTGGTACGATCCCCAGGAGTGGAATGGTGCTCTCTATGGTGATCAGAGCATCGTAACCTTGTGGGAAAAGATGTTTGGGACCATTTCCGCACAGGAATATTACGTAGAGCTTTACCCCGCCAACCTTAAGCAGCCAACCCTGGAATTACCCTTTTACAGCGGACGCACCTGGAGTTTTACCGGAGGTCCGCATCCAGCCTGGGGACCCGGCGGTGCACTGGCCGCGCTGGATTTTGCCCCTCCGTCTGTGCAATCGGGGTGCGCCCAATCCAACGAGTGGGTGACTGCCATGGCTCCGGGGTTGGTGGTACGCACCGGAACCGGTGTGATCATTCAAGACTTGGACGGCGACGGCGACGAATCGACCGGTTGGGTGATCATGTATCTCCATATTGAGACCCGCGATAAAGTGGCACTGGGAACGGTATTGAGCACCGATGACAAGATTGGCCATCCTTCCTGTGAAGGTGGTCTGGCAGAAGGCACTCATTTGCATGTCGCCCGCAAGTTCAACGGCGAATGGATGCTGGCAGGCGGCCCGGTGCCGTTCAACTTGGGCGGTTACGTGGCGAGCAATGGCGCGGAAGCATACCAGGGAACGCTGTTCAATGGTACGATCCTCATCACCGCGTCGCCGATCTCTGCTCCCAAGAGCTTGATCACGCGATGGTAGGTAAAGGGATGTTATGTTCCCTGTAAAACGATCCCAGCAATTGCTTCTTCATACACTGGTCATCATTGTGTTTATCAGCGCCTGTTCTCCACAGGTTGAAGAGACCGGTTTGCCCACGCCTGTTGTGGTCATTCAGACCAACAGCACCGAAACAATGACGCCCACACCTTTACCAAAACGCGATGTATACGAACCCGGCACCCTGGTGGATTACATCGCTCAGGACGGCGACACCCTTGTCTCTGTTGCGGCTCATTTCAATACCACCGAGAGCGAGATACGCCTGGTGAATAGTGACTTGCCCGAGCGAGTGACTACGCTGCCGGTCGGATTCCCGATGAAGATCCCCATTTATTTCAAGGCACTCTGGGGTACGCCCTACAAGATCCTGCCCAATTCCCTATTCGTCAATGGGCCGGCACAGGTCGACTTCAACACTTCAGTGTTCGTCGATTCACAGCCGGGTTGGTTGAAGGATTATTCAGCACTGGCAGGGGAGGAAACCCGCAGGGGCGGTGATCTCATTGACTATATCGCGGGCGAATTCTCGATCAGCCCCAGGCTGTTGCTTGCCATCGCGGAATACCAAGCGGGGGCGCTGACTGAGCCCGAATTGGTACAAGACAAAAAGGATTACCCCCTCGGTTATGAAGATGAGTATCACAAGGGTTTCTACATGCAACTGGTTTGGGCTGCTGATCAACTGAACGCGGGCTACTATCAATGGCAGACCGGGC
>CAYWCH010000049.1:0-10917 GCA_964456715.1 uncultured Anaerolinea sp.
CCGCCGCCGTAGTCATGGAAGTACACCCCGCGCGCGAAAGTCTCCCGGATGAACGCCAGCATGATGTCCGCCCGGTGCGCCAGCGTGTCGACGTAGTCGCGCGGCGGGGCCTCCAGGCCCATCAGGATGCCGAAGCGCGCGCCATGGCCCGCGACCTCAAGCAGGTGATCAACCCCAAAGGCGCGCTCATCGCCGAAGACGCCAGTGGCAAACCTATCGGTTTTGCCCTGTCGCTGCCCGACATCAACAAGCTCATCAAGGGTCTGGATGGACGCCTGGGCGTACGCGGTATCTGGCGCATGCTCACCCAATTGCCCAAAATGCATCAGTACCGCATGTGGGCGTTGGGCGTGATCCCCGAGTGGCAGAGCCGTGCCATCGACACCCTGCTCTACAAGGCAACTTATGACAGTCTATACACCGAAGACCTCCGCATGGAGATCAACTACGTGCTCGAAGACAACGACCGCATGAACAACGCCATCTACAAGCTCGGCGCCAAAGACCTGCGCCGATACCGGGTCTACGAGAAGCCGATCTAACAAAACTCCTGCCCTTAGATTCCCGGTTTTTGGTTTCGATCTTGATTCCCGGTTTCCGCACTTGAAACCGGGAATCTGCATTCACTTTCTTTAATAGAAACAAAAAAGACCTGGCCGCGAAACCGCAAGCCAGGTCTTCTGATCATCCGGGCCTAATGAGCGCCCAGTCCTTTGATTGTTCCGAACCCTGTCAAACTGGTGTTGACAGTGGGGCTGCCGTAATACTTGACGTTACCGCTGCCCGAGATGGTCACATCCAGTGAATCTGTCACCCACACGGTGGCGTCGCCGAAACCGCTGATGGTGATCTTGGCGCTGCTTGTCTGCAGATCGCCGCCGATATAGTTACCCGACCCGGTCAGGGTGACGGTCTGGTTGTTGGCTATTCCTGCCACGGTCACATCGCCAAAACCGCTGAGGGTGAGTATCAGTTCATCTACCCCCAGTTTGGGCGCCTTGATGTCACCGGACCCGGTCAGGTTGATGGCTGCTGCGGATCCCTGTGCTTCTCCCAAGGTAATGTTGCCAAAACCGGTCAGGTCAAGCGAGAATCCCTTGCCATTGATGGCATCCACATTGATGTCGCCCGAGCCGGTCAGGCGGACGGCCATGCTTTCACCTTCCAAGGTGTCGACATCGATATTGCCAAAACCCGAGAGCGTGACGGTGTCGAGCGATTTGACTGTGAGGGTATAGGTGATGGTGCCGGACGGGTCGATGTTGGTATTCGGTTTTGTGCCAATCTCGAGAGTGCCGTCCACTACATTAGAGGTAATGTAGGGCAGCAGGTTGTCGTCGGCTGTGATCGTCAACGATTCAGTGTCGCCGTGGGTGATCTTGAGATTGCCGATGCCCTTGAGGGTCACTGCGTCAAATCCGCTGACCGTGCGGGTTTCTGCCGAAATCGTGCCGGAACCCACAACCGTTTGGGTGTTGATCGAAATGGGGTTGTTCGTGATGGTGCATGCCGATAAAAGCATGACAATCAATCCGATAATTAATAATGATTTTTTCATAAAAGCTTCTCCTGTATGATCTATGAAAGTATACGCATAAGCGGGAGATAAGTTTCAAAAAAAAGGACGCGGTATGGTCAACCGCGTCCTGAATGGATAGAGATATGCTACTGCGCTGAAACGTAGAATGCTGCCGGCCGGTCGCTCTTGGGGGTGTCCGGCAGCACATCGATCAGTTCGAAATCTTGGCTGCCCAGACCCTCACGTTCGGCGTAACCCACCACGGCGTACGGGTCCTTGTAGGGTCCGTGCAGCACGGCGAACGGGTGCCCCGTGCGGGTGTGGATGTCGAAGCAGTTGGGCACGTTCTCTTCGATCAACGGGGTTTTGGCAGTAACGTCGAGCACGGCTTTGTCGATGGCCACGATGTCGTCCGAGCCGAAGATGCCGGCGTCGGGCAAAATTGACAACCCGGTGAAGCCGAAGCAGTCGCAGACCGGGGTCATCTGGTTGGCCAGGGCGAGGTTGGTGATCTTCTCTGGAGCAAACGTCGAGAGGCACAGTTTGGTGCTGATGGCGCAGGCCTCCTGGAAGGAGAAGAAGTTCTCCGGCTCGATCTTGAGGCTGCCCGCAGGCGCCACCTTGAGGCAGCGCTTGCACTGGTTGCAGTTATCCTGGTGCAGGTGCAGTTCTTCGGGATCTTCCTTGTCGAACACGATGGCGCCCATCGGGCAAACATCGACAATCTTCTGCATCACACTCTTATCGGGGCAGTTCTCTTTGAACCAGTATTTGTCATAGTGGATGAGGTCGTGCATTCTCATACGCGTTTCACCTGCCAGGCAGCCCAGGGCGACATTTTTAATGGCGCCGCCGAACCCGCTGGCCGGGTGGCCCTTGACGTGAGCGAAGTTGACCATAAACGTGGCTTCTTCGATCATTCCGGCCACACGCCATTCTTTCATGTTCTTGAACTCGCGTTCATGGGTGTAATAAAAGTTGTCGTTCAGTCCGGCAGCCGGGTAGACCGGGCAGCCAAGCACTTCATTGGTGTATCCGCGCGCCTCGCAGCCAACCACATCCCAGTTCACGTCGGTAACGAAAGGGTTACCGCCGCCATCTTTGATGGCCTGCACCACCTTGCGCACAAAGACCGGATGTACCGTCGAATAGCCAACCGTGTTGCCAACGTGCAGCTTGAGGCAGACCTGCTCTCCCTTGACCCGATCACGCAGGTGCAGCTTTTCGAGGATCAGATCCAGTTTTGCGGGGAGGGTTTCTTTCGCGTCCAGATGAGATTGCCGGGGGGAACCATAATAGACTGTGGACTTCATCGCACACCTTTCCTATCCAATTGATAATGATTAAATTATATCAGCAGGCAACCCGGATAAATCGGGTTTTCTATTATCCCTTGACATTTTTTACCGACGGCATAAAATCAGAGCAGGTTAGAACACCTAAATTCTAGAAAGGTTATCTTCAATGCAGTTGGAAGAAACGGCCAGCTCAAAAGACGTGCCTCCTCTTAGTCATAGAGGAGTTTTTGAGTTGCCTGCGTTCATTGCACAAAATAACATGCACCCGCACAGCCTGGCGAATATCGTTGCCGGGGGATTGAAAGGTTCAGCGGAATCACTGCTCTGCAGGTGCAAAGTTTTGAGGTCACTGGTTTAGACGACATCAATCATCCCCTTTAACGGGGTTTGTTGCCGGCTGGTGATCTCACCCGCCGGTTTTTATTTACCGGCCTCATATCCGCTGCAAGCAGGAGAAGGAGGCAAAAATGCCATTCATCAGTCAAATCATCAGCAAGCCTGTCGTCGATTCGGATGGGGAAAAACTGGGCCGCGTGGACGAAGTGCTGGCCATTCAGAACACTGAATTTCCGCACCCGGTTTTGGTCGCGTTGGTCGTCACAACCAAAGACGGGCCGGTGTATTATCCATTCTCCGAGATCGCGGTGCTTTTTGCTCCCATCATCCCCCTCTCGCATCCCAAAGGGAAATTGCCCATCTACGAGCCGACCGGTGACGAGATCTTGCTCATCATGGATATCCTCGACAAGCAGATCATCGACACCAACGGCATCCGCGTGGTGCGGGTGAATGATCTGGAATTGGCGCGCCTCAACGGTGATTATTACGTCACCAACGTGGATATCAGCGCCATGGGTCTGGTCCGCCGCATGGGATTGGGAAAACCCATCGAGAAATTCTTCGGCGCCTTCCAAAAAAAGACCAAGCAAAATTGTCTGTCTTGGGACAACATTGAATTGCTCACCCACGACCAGGCCATGCGATTGAAGGTCCCCGCCGAAAAACTGCATGAGCTGCACCCTGCCGATATCGCCGAGATCATCAGCGACATGAGCCACGTAGAAAGCGGCAAGCTGCTCGACTCTCTCGACCTGGAACACCTGGCCGACGCCCTGGAAGAGGTGGAACCTGATTTCCAGGCTTCGCTGTTGCAGGGGATGCCTGATGAGAAGGTGGCCGACGTGCTCGAAGAAATGTCGCCGGATGAGGCGGCCGACCTGCTGGCCGAGCTGCCGCCGGAACGGTCTGAAGACCTGCTGGAGTTGATGGAAGACGAAGAAGCCAATGATGTGCGCATGCTCCTTTCTTACCCCGAAGATTCTGCCGGCGGTATGATGACCACCGACGTGGCCACCGTGCAGCCCGGACTTACCGCTGCCAAGGCCATCGACGCCCTGCGCAACTCGGGCAGCGAAGCCGAGTCGCTCTTCTATGTGTACGTGGTTGACGACGAGGACCATCTGCTGGGCGTGTTCTCTCTCAGCGACCTCATCCTGGCCAAACCCAGCACCCCGATCGCCGATTTTATGCACAAGAAGATCGTCAGCGCCAACGTGCTCGAAAAACAGGACATACTGGCGCAGATGGTATCCAAATACAATCTGTTGACCCTGCCGGTGGTGGACGACGAGAACCACCTGTTGGGCATGGTCACCGCCGACGACGCCCTCGACAAGATCATCCCGACCGCCTGGAAGAAGAGACTGCCGCGTTTCTTCTACTTCGACCGCGCATAGAAGAAAGGAGTTAACCATGACCCAATCATCCTCGCCAAAACTCCGCAGAAGATGGACCTCCATTCCGGCGGTCCGCAACGTTTTGCTTTTCTTCTCCGTCTTCGGACCGGCCACCATCACCGCCATGGCCGACAACGACGCCGGCGGTGTGGCCACCTATTCCGTGGCCGGCGCCACCCTGGGATATCCCATCCTGTTCATCCTCTTCATTATTACCATCCTGCTGGGTGTGACCCAGGAGATGGGCATGCGCCTCACCCTGGTGACCCGGCGCGGCCTGGCCGACCTGATCCGCGAGAAATTCGGCGTGCGGGTGGCCATGCTCATCTTTGCCGCGCTGTGCATCGCCAACCTGGGCACCCTGGTGACCGAACTGGCGGCCGTCAAGACCACCAGCGGCATGTTCAACCTGCCGGTGCTCCCGGTCATCCTGATCATCGTGGTCATCTCGTTCATCATGGTCACCAAGGGCAACTACAAGGTCACCCAGGTGATCATGCTCATCACCAGTCTGTTCTACCTCACTTACATTGTCTCCGCCGTCAAAGCCAAACCGGACTGGGAGCTGGCCCTTTCGAATATCCTCTACCCACACGACCCCAACACCACCTTCGATGCCGCTTATATGCGCAATTATCTTTTGATCGGCATGGGTGTGCTCGGCACCACCATCACCCCGTGGGGTCAGTTCTTCATCAGCAGCTTCGCCTATGACAAGAAAATGGAAGCCGGCAAGATCATCTACTCGCAATTGGAGACTTACATCGGCGCCTTCCTGACCAATTTCTTTTCGTTCTTCATGATCGTGGCCACGGCTGCCACCCTTTATATGAACAAGATCCCGCTGGTATCCGGCGAGACGGCCGCGCTGGCGATCGAACCCTTTGCCGGCAAACTGGCCAGCACGCTCTTCGCGCTGGGCATCCTCAACGCCGGCTTCATGGGGTTGATCGTGGTGTCGCTCTCGACCGCGTATGCCTTTGCCGAGTTCTTCGGCCTGCAGGGCAGCCTGGACTCAAACTACAAGCAGAGCAAGTCGTTTTACACCCTGTTCATCATCCAACTGGTGTTCGCCACCGCGCTGGTCTTCATCCCCGGCATCTCGTTCTTTAAGCTGGCGCTTGTGTCGCAGACCATCAACGCCATCGCGCTGCCGCTGGTCTTTTACTATCTCATCAAGCTGACCAACGACAAAAAGCTGATGGGCAACTACGCCAACAACCGCTTTCAGAAATGGTTTACCATCTGCGGGACGGTGGCGATCTTCATCGCTTCGGTGCTGACCCTGGCCGCGACTTTCCTCAAAGTCTGACGTGGCAGGACAGTCGTCAGACAATAGATTAAGAAAGTGCTTAGGTAATTCTCGCTTTTTTTTAATTTTGATAGGATAATATATCCTTGAAGATACTTAATAGAGAATCTTCCTCCTTATTGGGTAACATGTTGGACCTCTGTTATACAGATCAAAACGAGCGGTTGGTGCACCGCTCGTTTTGATTTACTTCTGCACATCCAGGGAGGAAGGTTAATAAGTCACTTTTTTCAGACAAAGCTGATAATCGAGGGCAAGCCAGCCGATAGCGGTATTTTGCCGGGAAGTGCCAGGCTGTCGGGGTGGAAATTGATCACGTAATACGGATAATGTCTTCAAGGTGTTTTATGCCCTCCTGCGATGAAGAGTCATTGGTAACTCCATTTTAGCATTCTCAACCCATCCTGTTCCACACGCTTTCCTTAAAGAGTAAAACGCTGTGAATGACCGGGGTTGGCGCGGTTTTTGGTGTCGTCTGCGCTGCGGGGAAATTCTGGATAATCACGACCTTCTAGAACAAGGTGCGAAGACCGCGAAAACACAAGAATAATGAAATGCATATTTGTAGGGGCGGGTTCGTAACCCGCCCAGGGCAGGTCACGGACCTGCCCCTACAGATGGGATCAATGGTTTCGATAATTAATGAAACGAAAGAGAAACGAATAGATCAGTCATGTTTCCAGGTTCGGAGTTCGTCGAGTGAGAGTTTGTAGTTGGTGATCACGTTCTGGATGCGGGCGTTCTGGGCTTCGATGCTGTTATCGGGGACGGTCATTTTGATGCGGAAGTGGACGTCGAGGAGGCGGGAGAGGGCCATGCTGGCCAGGGAGAGGGCGCGCAGGGTCTCGGCGATCTGGGACGAATCGGGGGCTTCGATGCCGGTGGTGTAGAGTTTGAACATGAAGTCTTTGAGCATGGCGGTCTCGCCGAGGAGGTTGCGCATGTCGGATTCGTCGATGGATTTGGGACCTTCGAGGCCGAGGTTTTTGGCATACCAACCATGTTTCATTGCGTTGGTGTTGCCGGGCTGAGCGCCGGGTTTGCGTTCGGGTTCGAGGATGGTGAGGTCAGACATGGGGGATCCTTTCGGGGCGAATGCTATTCGCCCCTACAAGTGAAATTAGAAATACTGTTCTATATTAATTATAAATCACGTGTCAAGGGCATTTTTCCACGAAATCCGCGAATTTATCGAATGGGTAGGAAAATGGCATGGGTAGGGGCGACCGGCACCACTCACTGCGCTCGGGTGTGCCAAAACCGCACCGGTCGCCCCTACAAGTTAATCATCGACCATTGGAGGGACAAATCTGATATACAATTACGTCACATCAATTCTTGCGAGGGGACGCCATGACCGCACCAGAGATTGTTGTTCGGCTTGTCGAAAAATTCACGCAGAACCGCGAGGCTTACCGCTCGGGGAAGTATAACGAGGCGCAGTTGCGTTTGGAGTTCATCGACCCGTTCTTTGAGGCGCTCGGTTGGGACGTATACAACAAGAAGGGTTACGCGCCTGATTACCGCGACGTGGTCATCGAAGAATCTCTGGAGATCGAAGGCGCGTCCAAAGCGCCGGATTACTCCTTTCGCATCGGCGGCGTACGCAAGTTCTTTGTGGAAGCCAAGAAGCCGAAGGTGGACATTGCCTACGACATCCACCCGGCCTACCAGTTGCGCCGCTATGCCTGGAACGCCCACCTGCCGCTGAGCATCCTGACCGATTTCGAGGAACTGGCTGTCTACAACTGCACCAACAAACCCAACCCCTCTGACAGCGCCGCCACCGGGCGGGACAGGCTTTACAAGTTCAACCAGTACATTGAGAAGTGGGACGAGATTGCCGGCATCTTCTCGCCCGAAGCCATCCTCAAGGGCTCCTTTGACCAGTTCGCCGCCACGTCGAAAGGCAAGAAGGGCACCACCGAGGTGGACGACGCCATCCTGGCAGACATCGAGGAGTGGCGCAAGGCACTGGCGCAGAACATCGCCCTGCGGAATTCGTCAATCACCGACGAGCGCCAAATCAATTACGCGGTGCAGATGACGATCGACCGCATCCTGTTTTTGCGCATCTGCGAAGACCGCGGCATCGAACCCGATGAGCAGATCAAGGAACTGTGCGCTACAGCGGACATCTACCCGCGCCTGGTGGAGCTCTTCAAACGCGCTGACAGGAAATACAACTCCGGACTTTTCCACTTCGAAAAGGAAAACGATCAGACCTCCGCGGCAGATACCTTCACCCCCTCGCTCAGTATCGACGACAAGGTACTGAAAGAGATCGTCAAAGACATTTATTATCCGTGCCCGTACATCTTCAAGGAAATCCCGGTGGAGATCCTGGGGCAGGTGTACGAGCGCTTTTTAGGCAAGGTGATCCACCTGACGCAAGGTCACCAGGTGCGCATCGAGGAGAAGCCCGAGGTGCGCAAGGCGGGCGGGGTGTATTACACGCCGCAGTATATCGTGGACTACATCGTGGCCAACACGGTGGGGAAGCTGCTGGAGGGCAAGACCCCCGAACAGGCCGCCGCGCTGAAGATCGTGGACCCGGCCTGCGGCAGCGGCTCGTTTTTACTCGGCGCCTACCAGTACCTGCTGGACTGGCACGAACGCTGGTACGAGGAACACGACGCCGAAAAGTGGGCACGCGGCAAGGACGCACCATTGATGCCCTCAGCGCTCGCCCTTACAGGGGGCTCCGCACGCGGATACCGCCTGACCACGCAGAAACGCAAAGAAATTTTAGTGAACAATATCCACGGGGTGGACATCGACCCGCAAGCGGTGGAGGTGACCAAGCTAAGCCTGCTGCTGAAGGTGCTTGAAATGGAGAGCGGGCAGCTCACGCTCGGCTTCGAGCGCGCCCTGCCGGACCTCGGTCGCAATATCCAGTGCGGTAACTCGCTGATCGGCGACGACTATTTCGAGGGGCAGTTGGTGGTGGACGAGGATGAGCGTCGCCGTGTTAACCCGTTCGACTGGCAGGCTGCCTTCCCCCAGGTCTTCGCGAAAGGCGGTTTCGACGCGGTGATCGGCAATCCGCCGTATGTACGTCAGGAATCGTTGGGTAATGATAAGAATTATTTTCAAAAATATTATCAAGTGTATTTTGGAACAGCCGATCTCTATTCGTATTTTATTGAAAAAGGTATTAGTTTATTGGCTTCAAAAGGATATTTTTGTTATATTGTGGCGAATAAATGGCTTCGGGCCAATTATGGTGAATCATTAAGAAAATGGTTACAGAAAAGATGCATTGAAGAAATAATAGATTTTGGCGATTTGCGAGTTTTTGAAAATGCAACAGCCTATCCATGCATTATTCGAATCGCAAATGAGTCACCGCATTACCGTCCGGAAATCACCCAAGTAAAGACTCTATCATTCCCTGATTTATCAGAATATATCAATCGTAATAAAGTTGTTCTAGATCAAAATTCATTTAGTGATTCTGGTTGGTCTCTTGCAAATGATAAGATTCAAAGAATTTCTGAGAAAATTCAGAAAAATTCGATAAGTTTACGTGACTATGTAAACGGTTCGATTTTTAGAGGCATAATCACAGGTTTGAATGAGGCATTTGTTATTGACTCATCTACATACAATTCAATGATCAATAGTGACAAAAAGAATCAGCAAATTGTAAAACCTTTTGTCATAGGTCGTGATGTAAAACGTTATAAAACAGTTGATGCTAAGCAATATTTAATACTATTTCCAAAAGGATGGACGCGAAAAGCATCAGCAGATTCAAAAAATCCATTTCAATGGATGACGAATAATTATCCAAATATATTCTTACACTTAAAAAAGTTTATTAAGGATGCTGAAAAAAGAGGAGATAAAGGTGATTATTGGTGGGAATTAAGAGCCTGTGAAAATTATGGCGAATTTGAAAAACCAAAAATCGTTTATCCAAATATTTGTGGTAAACCGGAATTTACATATGATACAACTGGTTTTTATACAAATCAGAAATGCTATATCATTCCAAAAAACGACTTCTATTTACTAGGAATATTAAATTCAAAAATCATGATGTTCTTTTTTGAGACAAAAATTCCAAAGCTACGAGGTGGTTTCTTCGAGCCTTCGTTTGTCTTCATGAAAGATTTCCCGGTCCGAAAAATTGATGTATCAAACACCACGGATGTGAAGAAGCACGACCAGATGGTGGCGCTGGTGACGCGCATGCTCGAGCTGCACAAGCGCACACCCGCCACCCCGCAGGAGTCCGAGCATGTGGCGCGCGACATCGCGTCCACAGACCGGCAGATCGACCGTCTGGTCTACGAGTTGTACGGGTTGACGGAGGAGGAGATCAAGATCGTGGAAGGAAATTAACCAGTAGGGGCAATTCATGAATTGCCCCTACGACGAAATGTTTACGTAGGAGTCCGAGCAGGTGGTGCGAGCCCCACAAAAACTGGGGCGCACACTTCGCGACATCGCGTCCACAGACCGGCAGATCGACCGTCTGGTGTACGAGTTGTACGGGTTGACGGAGGATGAGATCAAGATCGTGGAAGGGGATTAAACGGTAGGGGCAATTCATGAATTGCCCCTACAACGAAATGTTTACTCAGGAGTCCGAGCAGGTGATGCGCGAGATTCAGTCTCCCGACCGGGCCATCGACCGTCTGGTGTACGAACTGTACGGGTTGACGGACGAGGAGATCAGGATCGTGGAAGGGGGGTAGGGGCGTATTGCAATACGCCCCTACATCGAAAAAAATGGGAAAGATTATTGATGATCCAAATCTCCATCACCGCCGTTCCATCCGATTGCCCGGATACGATTATTCCGAACCGGGGGCGTATCACATTACAATTGTCACCCATGAACGCGAGCATTTGTTCGGCAAGGTTTTCAATGGTGAGATGCGTTTGAGTCCGGAAGGAGAGATCGTGCGGGAGATTTGGAATTCCATCCCGTCGCGGTTTCCAAAAGTAGAGTTGGGTGAATATGTCATCATGCCCAACCATTTCCACGCGATTGTTATCATCAATGTGGATATTGATCCGCCGGAAAAGGCGGATAAGGTA
>CAYWCH010000049.1:10983-12425 GCA_964456715.1 uncultured Anaerolinea sp.
CTACATAAATCATCAAATGATCGTAAACCGCGTCGGCGGATGATGATCCCAATGGTCGTGGGGTATTATAAAATGAACACGGCTAAACGTATCAATGAATCAAATGGCACACCAGGTTTTCCTGTCTGGCAACGCAACTACTACGAACATATCATCCAATCTGACGATGAGTATGCCACCATCGACGCGTACATCGCGTCCAATCCGGACAATTGGATTGCGGATGAAGAGTATTCGTGATGTGGAAGGGATCGAGGAAGCAAGGGGAGAAACTGTCCGGGGTTTCTGGCGAAGCGCGGTTTTTGCGCGAGCATTTTTAATAAAGATAAGTAAAATGGGGGTTGCTTCGTCGCTTCGCTCCTCGCAATGACAACCTCGCAATGACAGACAGATGTTTGTTGACACCTCACCTTTCCTGCGGTATCCTTATGTCGCGCCCGGACGGGACCGGCGCGGCAGAGCCTTGCGAACCCCGCCAGGTCCGAGAGGAAGCAACGGTAAGTGAGTCACTCTGGGCGCCGCCGGCAAGCCTGTCCGGACGCACTTTCATTAAAGAGGCGAGCATGAGCGAAACCCCACCGGTATGCAATTACGAAGGATCCGATTACCAAACCACCTTCTGGGAGAAGGGCGGCCGCGCCTATGAGGACGGCTGTGAAGAGGTGGCGCTCAAGCGCCTGCTGCGCCCGCGCGGACGGCACATGCTCGAGCTCGGCGCCGGCGCCGGACGCAACACCCTGCGCTACACCGGTTACGACCAGATCACCCTGGTGGACTATTCACGCACGCAATTGCTGCAGGCGCGTAACCGGCTGGGCGACAACCCGCGCTTCCGCTTTGTGGCCGCGGATATCTACCACCTGCCCTTTGTGAATGACGCTTTCGACGGCGCCACCATGATCCGCACGCTGCACCACATGGCCGACGCGCCTCGCGCGCTCAACGAGATCCGCCGCGTGCTTGAGCTGGATGCCTGCTTCATCCTCGAATTTGCCAACAAGCGCAACTGGAAATCCATTTTTCGCTGGCTGCTGCGCAAACAGAGCTGGTCGCCGTTCAGCCACGACCCCATCGAGTTTGCTGCGCTCAATTTCGATTTCCACCCGGCCGCGGTCCGTTCGTGGCTGCGCACCGCCGGGTTCAAGAACGAGCAGGTACTGACCGTCAGTCACTTGCGCTCGGCCTTCCTTAAAAGACATTTCTCAACCCGCTTCCTGGTGAAGCTTGACAGCGCCCTGCAGTGGACCGGCGCATTCATGCAATACACCCCGAGCGTGTTCGTGCGCACCCGTGCCATCAGCGGCGGCGTGCAGCCCACTACCGAAGGGCTGTTTGCCTGCCCGTCCTGCGGCGCCGCGCTCAAGAACACTCCGCCCAAGATCACCTGCCCCAACTGCGGACGCAGCTACCCCGTCAAGGACGGCATCTACGACTTCCGCATC
>CAYWCH010000050.1:0-12342 GCA_964456715.1 uncultured Anaerolinea sp.
CAGACTCACGCTGACCGTCTGTCAACCATGAGCACTGGTGCAGCCTTATCGATCCAAAATGCCAGGCTTTATGAGGCGGGTTTAAAACGTATACGCGAACTGGAAAGCCTGCAAACCACCCTGAAAGATATCACCTCCGAACTGGACCTAAAGAAACTGCTCGAAAATATCACCGAGCGCGCAGTGAACCTGCTTGGCGCCACTGGTGGAATCCTGGGCGAATTTGATAAATCAACCAGTGAGCTCAAGATCATCGTTGGCATTAACACCGCGCTTGAAATGATTGGTATGGTTTTTCCCGTCTCCGCGGAAACTGTCCAGTCAATGGAAGAGACCAGAAGACCCCTTGTGGTCGCAGATTACTCGTCCTGGGAAAAACGCGACGTCAATATGGCCAGGTTTTTCTCGCATGCGTTACTCCAGGTACCGTTGGTGGTAGGCGATGAAATGGTCGGAGGGATTGCCATCAGTGATTCCAACCCGCGGCGGACATTCAATGATGACGATGTCCGTCTGATCACCCTGTTTGCGCAGCAGGCTGCAATCGGTATTGCAAATGCCCGCCTGTACGCTGCCGCCCGCAAACGCGCCGAAGAGTCCGAGACAATGCGCCAGGCCAGCGCCATCGTTGCCTCATCATTGGAACAGAAACAGGTATTGCGGTTGATCCTCGAACAACTTTCATTGGTCATCCCATGTGACAGCGCCTCGATTCTATTGCCGCGTGATGACGCACTGGAGATCGTCGATGGGCGCGGTTTCAACCGAAATTCTCCGGTCCTGGGAATGCGAATCCCCTTGGCAGACGATCAACCTGGTTCGATCGCTTTTCGCGGTGAGAAATCGGTCATTGTCCACAATATGGACACGGAGTTCCCTTCATTTAATAATATCGCGAAACTGCCAATAAAATCCTGGATCGGTGTCCCTTTGATCTTCCAGAAAAAGGTCATCGGTCTGCTGGCGATCGATTCGCTTAAAGCAAACAGCTACAATGAAGGCCACGCCCGGCTGGCTCAGGCCTTTGCCGACCAGGTGGCAATCGCGCTTGAAAACGTCCGCCTTTATGAAAATGCAGTGAAGTCAGCCAAACGTCTGGCCGGGCTTTACAAACTGAGCCAGCGCATTAGTGCCAACCTGAAACCGGAAGAGGTTTATCGCGCCATCCACAAGGCAACGATCGAATTAATGAACCCCGACGCATTCATTCTTTCTCTCTACGATGAAGATGCCAAGATGATCCACGATGTCTACTTTATCGATCACGGCATCCCACAAAAGAATACCGATCGCCCGCTGGGTCAGGGCTTTTCGGCACGCATTCTTAAAGAGAAGAAAACGATCATGTACAACAACTTCAGCCTGAATCAGTTGACCAAGACAAAAGCGGTGTTGGTGGGCGACGATAAAGATCCAACCATGGTGCGCTCACTCATGATCGTTCCGCTTAAACTGGGCAAGAAGATCAAAGGCATCATATCCGCCCAAAGTTACCGGCCTGACGCCTTCACTGAGGAAGACAAGGAAACCCTGGAACTGCTGGCTGCCCACGCGGTCATCGCTCTTGAAAATGCCCAACTATTCAGCGAGGTGCAGGAATTGGCCATCACCGATTCGCTGACGCGAATTTTCAACCGCCGCCAGTTCTTTGAGCTTGCCGACCAGGAATTCGACCGCTCCCGCCGCTACGGGCATCCGTTCTCCATCATCATGTTCGATATCGACCTGTTCAAGAGGGTCAACGACACCTACGGTCACAGTGTGGGCGACGTGGTGCTGCAGCGTATTGCCGAGATTTGCAAGGGTGCCCTGCGCGACGTGGACATCATAGCCCGTTACGGCGGAGAAGAGTTTGTGATCATGCTGCCTGAGACCACAGCCACCGAGGCCCAACTGATGGCTGAACGCCTGCGGCAATTGATAGCCCGCACAACCATGGAAATCAACTCGGTTAAGATCAGTATCACCCTCAGCTTCGGTGTGGTTGAGATGGACGACAATGTCAAGAACACCGAAGGGCTGCTCGACCGCTCCGACCAGGCGCTTTATCATTCAAAGAGAGCCGGACGTAATTGCGTCTCGATCTGGACCCCGGATATGCGGCTACCTGATAAAAACGACTTTATTATTGGGCATTAATCATAAAGATGAGAATGGCGAGAGTCCTCATTATTTCAAGAGGACTCTCTTATTCAGGAAACTATCGCCGCAGGAGAGTGGCAGGAAGTATTCTGATGGAACAATGGTTGTTTTTATCAACTTCACGATGATTTGTCGGCCGTTTTTAGAAAAACTGATTGATATGGTGATAAATTCACCGATCCACCATAGAGAATTGATTTGATAATTTTTTTTGTGAGGAGGTCAATATAGCGCCGGTTATGTTCCAAGCCCAACAATCGTCTGTTTAACTTAATCGTCTTATGTGATATATTGTGAATGAACAAGATCCGGCTGGCATGATCTTCGCGATAAAAACCGAGTAGATGCTGGTTTTCAAAATCGACCAATTGAATCAAGTTTGTTTCAAAAACGGTCTCTGTTTTGCGGATCTTGATAAGTCTTCTTAGGTGATTCCAAATTGAATCTGCTGTTTTTATGCTGCGATCAACATTGATATTCGCTGAAGAATACTCGGTCCCATGGATCAAAGGGGTTTCCAGTACAGTGCTGGTTGAAAAACCCCCGTTCTGCGAATCTTCCCATTGCATAGGCGTTCTGACACCATTTCGATCTGGCAGAGAGATATCATCTCCCATACCTATCTCGTCGCCATAGTAAAGGAAAGGCGATCCTGGCAGGGAGAATAACAGGTTATATGCCAGTTTGATTTTCCGTTTATCATTATCAAGAAGAGGTGCCAGCCTTCTTCTGATGCCGAGATTCAGGCGCATTTTCTTATCAGGCGCATATACCTGCCACATCCATTGCCTCTCATCCTCAGTCACCATCTCGAGGGTTAACTCATCGTGGTTGCGCAAAAAAGTACCCCACTGGCAGCCTTCTGGTATTTTGGGTATATGCCGAATTACCTCTTCGATCGGTGATTTATCTTCAGAGCGGAGGGCGATGAAAGTTTTCGGCATCAATGGGAAATGGAACGCCATGTGAAATTCATCGCCTTCCCCAAAGTATTCAACCACCTCTTCTGGTAATTGGTTTGCCTCACATAGGAGTAATTTGTCTGGATAAAGCTCAGTAAAGTATTTCCGTAATTGCTTTAAATACTCGTGTGTTTCCGGCAAGTTCTCGCAATTTGTACCCTCCTTTTCGAAGAGGTAAGGTACTGCATCCACCCTTAGTCCGTCAATGCCCAGATCCATCCAAAAACGGACGACATTAAGCATCTCTGCCTGTACCGATGGGTTTTCATAATTCAGGTCTGGCTGACAGGAATAAAAGCGGTGCCAGTAAAATTTTCCAACCTTATCATCCCAACTCCAATTTGAGGTTTCGGTATCCAGAAAAATGACACGTGCCTCTTTATACTTCTCAATGCTGTCACTCCACACGTAATAATCATGATAGGGTGATTTTGGATCTTCCCTGGCCGCCAAAAACCACGGATGCTGATCTGAGGTGTGATTTAGCACCAGATCCATGATGATTCGCATTTTTTTGGCGTGGACATCATTAATCAGTTTTTTGAAATCCTGTAAAGAACCGTATGTATCATCGATCGCATAATGATAGGATATGTCATAGCCGTCATCTTTTCTGGGTGAAGGATAAATGGGCAGCAGCCAGATACAATCCACTCCCAATTGGTTTAAGTAAACGAGTTTCTCGCGAAGCCCGGAAATATCTCCCACTCCATCCCCATTTCCATCTTTAAAAGAACGCAGGTAAATTTCGTAAAAGATTGCATTCTTGTACCATGAGCCTGGTTTCATTTTTAAACCTTTCAAATATGCCTTTTTCCAACGAAATATTCAGGGGTGTTTTCACATCCCTCTCATAAGGCTGTTCATCGTGGAACAAAAGGCCGATTATCCTTTTACTGCACCGGCAAGCATGCCCCGCACAAAGAATTTCTGCAAGGCAAAGAAGATAATCATTGGTAGGATCATTGACAGGAACGCTGCTGCAGTTAACAAATGCCAACCTGCGCCAAGACTGGTGACCATGTTGCTGATCTGGTAGGTCATCACAGGTTTGGCGCCACCAAGGAACACGAGGGCAACCAACAGATCATTCCAGACCCATAGGAATTGGAAAATTCCCAACGAAGCGATCGCTGGCATTGATAACGGGATCACCAGGTTGGTAAAAGTCGTCCAGTGAGAAGCACCATCAATGTATGCAGCTTCGAATAAATCGCGTGGCAATCCTCCCAGGAAATTACGCATCAGGTAAATGGCATAAGGCAGGCCAAATCCGGTATGGAACAGCCACACGCCTATGAACGTTCCTGTCATTCCCAATGCAGCATACATCCGCAAAACCGGTACAAAAGTCATTTGCAGGGGCACCACTTGCAGCCCAACCAGAATTGCGAAGATCACGAACCTGCCTTTAAAGTCCAGCCAGGCAAATGCATAACCCGCAAAGGCCGCCAGTAGAATAGGCAATATCGTAGCGGGTATGGTCACAAACAGACTATTCAAGAACGCCCGCCCCATCCCCCGCGGATTGACCAGATCAGACAGGTTACACTTTAAGCTGACTGGTTGTTTCCCAGTTTGGCAATCTTCTTGGTAATTCCTGGTGCCGCGGTAACCTACAATGGCGTCGACGTAATTGTTGAGCGTAAATCGATCGGATAATTTTTGCAGATAGGTTTCGTCAGAGGTTGTAACCGTAGCCGTTTGAGCGCTGCCTTTATCCAACGAAAGGAAAGTCCACCAGCCTGTTGTGTTGATCAAGGGTAAAGGGCGGAATGAGGTGATCAATAGTCCAATCGTTGGAACCAGCCAGATGATCATCGTAAAAATGACGATGATGTGAGTTGGAATCTTGTTGAAAAATCGGTTGATCGCAAATCGTTTCATCGCATTGCCTCCTGAGCGAGAAAACGACGAATGTTCATATAGATGAACGGGATGATGGCCAATACCAAAATCACAGCGATGGCCGTTCCCCTACCCGTTTGGAAGTTTTTATACATCTCGTTGTACATGCGGTTGGCAATGACTTCTGTTCCAAAATTTCCACCCGTCATGACATAGACGATATCGAACAACTTGAGCACATTAATGACCATGGTGGTGATTACGACCACGATAGTGGGAGAAATGATCGGCACCATCACTTTCCAAAAGATTTGCCATTCGTTTGCACCATCCACCCGGGCAGCTTCAAGGATTTCATCAGGTACAGCTTTAAGCGCAGCGGATAAGATGGTCATGCAGAAACCAGTCCACATCCAAATACCAACGATGATCAGCATGAAAGTATTAAGATTGGTCGTTGAGAGGAATGCAACCGGTTTTCCTCCCAACGCGCTGATGATCGCGTTCAGCAAACCGATTTGAACTTGTGAGGTCCCCCAGTTGTAGACGAACTTCCAGATCACGCCTGCGCCAACGAATGAAATCGCCATGGGCATGAAGATGATCGCTTTTGCGATGGCTTCGTATTTAACACGGTCTGCCAATACAGCAAAGAGAAGGCCTATTCCAACCGTTCCACTCACCATGAACAGAATCCATTTGATGGTATTGCCGTAGGAAGATATCCAAAATGATTTCCATACTGTGGCAGGTGAGCTGGTATCCAATTCATTGGTTATCGCATAATGGTAGTTTTCGAATACCCCCCAACACGGCTCGCCCTTCACGCATGTGGTGGCCGCAGATGCCGTGCTGTCTTTATTGAGGAAACTAAGGTAGACCGTATTGATCATGGGGTAAACGATGAAAATAGCCATGACAATGATAGCTGGAGCCAGATAAAGCCACGGCGTCCACTTGCCTTGTTTCATTACCTGGGGAACATTCACTGAAGCCATTTTCCCTCCGAAATCTCTGGAGGTGTCAATTGACACCTCCAGATGAAAACCTAACTCTGTTTGCTACTTCCCGAGTGCTTCAGCCTGAACTTGAGCAATGCTATTCAGGATTGCATCCAGGTCGCCACCGTTGACGTAATCGGTAATGCCCTTGAATTCGGCGCTTCCAAATCCACCGGGGATGGAGTCACCGATATCGGGGGTGAAACCGGTTGCGGCGGCAAGGATCGCGCCCTTCTTCAACAGGGCAGGATCGGTGTAGGAGTTCGCTCCGGCAAGGTTCGGAGTCAGATCGAATCCAACCGATGCCCACATTTCACCACCCTTGGCGCTGCTGAGGTAAGCCACAAGCGCTTTAACTGCGGGTTTGTCACTGAAAGCCATCATCCAGTCTGAGCCACCCTGCAAACCTTTGGCACCAGGAACTCCGAAGAAGTCAAAATCTGTGCCGTAAACCAAGTCAGGATAGGTGCCGAGAACGGTGCCGCCGGCAAAGCCAGACTGCTTGACCATCATCGCTTCGGGGGGATTTGAGAATACTTTGAGGATGGCGTCGTTAAAGTTCACCGAAACGGTACCAGCCGCGCCACCGACAGTATACTTTGCATCCATAGCCCATTTGCCATAGATTTCATAGGCAGCCTTTACGCCAGGATCATTGTAAGGAATAGTGCCATCGATAATGCCATTGATGTAGTCGGGACCCTGGGTAACCAGGAGAATGTCCTGAATGAAGTCAGTTCCGGTCCAACCGGTGGCATCACCAGATTCCATTCCCATTGACCAGGGGACGTTGCCATCTGCGGCCATCTTTTCAACCAGGGTATCCAGTTCATCCCAGGTGGTGGGGATTGTGTAGCCTTTTTCAGTGAATACCTTTGGGCTGTACCAGATGAGGGTCTTGACATCGGCCTTGACTGGCAGGCCGAGCCATTTACCGTCGACAGTACCGATGGTCTTCCAGTAGTCGGCATAGTTATCAGCATGAACGCCGAGATCCGTCATTGGCTTCAGCAGGTCTTTATACTGAGTGAGTTGAGTGACATTCCAAAACGTAATATCGGGAGGAGTGCCAGCCTGAACACGAGTGTCAAGCAAAGCTTGATCACGGGTTGATTCAGGGGTAATCACAACGCCACATGCGTCCACAAACGGTTGGAGAATCGCATTGAGGTTTTCCTCTTCTGTACCAGACCATTGATACAACATGGTGATTTCGTCGCCAGGTTTGGCGCCCATGCAGTCGATCTCAGGGGCTGCAACAGGAGCCTCAGTTGCAGGTGCTGCGGTAGCTGCGGCAATGGGAGCTTCAGTTTTTGCAACGGTGGTTGCCACAGGAGCTTTACCGCAAGCAGCCAGAAGCAACGCCATAGTAGCGATAACACCAACGATCAACACAAATTGCTTTTTCATTTTCTCTCCTTCTGGATTAATCGGAACTTATATTCGATCACTTCTGATTTCTTTATTCCAACCCACCTCCTTCTAACTGGAATTGAATAATCAACGTCCCTAAATACTATTTGGTTGATTCTCGTTTGATTAGCTCTGTTTCGAGGAAGAATCCATTCACATCCAGGCCTTCTTTCATGATCAACCGGATCAACCGGTCACCTGCTGCCCAACCCAGATTAAAGCCTGGCAAATGGACCGTGGTTAATGGCGGATCGAAATATTGCGACATGGGGATGTCATCAAAGCCGACCACTGCAATATCCTCAGGAATGCGCAAATTTTCCTGCTTGATGGCACGGTAGACTCCCATAGCAACCACATCACTGGCCACGAAAATTGCATCAGGTAGATCTTTCTTGGCAAGCAACTCTTGTGCAGCCTGGAATCCGCTGGCCGGAGTGTATTCACCTTCTTTGAACCACTCTTCATTAATTGGCAAACCCGCCTTGGTTAATGAATTTACGTACCCCTGGCGACGTTGCTGAGCCGATGTATATTGCATGGGGGCGTTTGTGATCATGGCGATCTGTTTATAGCCATGTTCCACAAGGAAATTCACTGCGCTTTCAGCCCCTTTTCGCGCATCGACATCGACAAAGGGGATATCGGTATTGGGCATTTGTCCAAGTAACATGATCGGGACACCGCTTTCATGCAATTCAATCAAACCTCGATCATCTTGCCGTGGACCAGAAAGAATGATGCCGTCTACACGGTTTTCCAGGATTAATTGAGAATATTGATCTTCTGAAGAAATGAGGATGTTCTTGAGTAGCACATGAAAACCACGCTGGCTGGCATTTTGTTCGATTCCAACCAAAACGCTGAGCAGGAAGGCATCCATGAACACCTGCTCCGAATTCTGGATTTGGACCAATCCAATGTTCTTGGTCTTACCTGAGGCAAGAATCCTGCCTGCTGCATCCGGATGGTAATTCAATTGCTTTGCAGCATCGATGACTTTTCGCCGGGTTTTCTCAGGAATACTGACGTCATTGATCCCATTCAATACGAAGGACACGGTGGTTCTGGAAACACCCGCCAGTCGTGCAACATCAAAACTAGTCGGTCGTTTGTTGGTCATTTTCCCTCATTTACTAACACGTGTTAGTAAATATAGTATAGGAAATTTCTGACTATTTGTCAATAGGTTTGTGAAATGAGTTTTTCCTTCTCTCAATCCGATTATTGCTTTATTTCGGTTGATTGAATGCTTTTTCGACAACTATTTTGAAAAAATCCATCGCATCTCTGCCAATTTCAATGGATGTATAATTACAAGAAATTGCACAAGCAAGTCGGAGGGAAATATGCCATTACCACCTGGTAAGCATTATGTCACCTGCCCGAATGGGCATGGTATGCTGTTGCCTATTGGTGTCAATTCATTCTTCTGTCCGGGATGTCATAAAAAGTATTCCTGGGATCCATCCAGAGCCCACCCCGCGCAATATGGATCAGCCATCCGCAAACCACCGTTAAAAAGATGGAAAGGTCGAATAACTGATCCGGGACCAAGCCGCAGACCCATTCCACGCAACCCGCTTTATCGCGCCCCCACTCCGCCTGCTCGCAGATCTCCTGCCGATTTCCGCATGCTTGAGCAGCCTGTCGGTCCCATCCTGGGAAACCCTCCGGCTCCTATGGTTCCTGTGGCGGCAGCTCCCAAGACGGGTCTGGGATTCGGCGGCGTGGTCGGCATCGCCATCAGTATCACCGTTGTGGTTATTGCCATCAGTGCACTTGCGGACCCCGAGGGGTTCCAGGATAAAATGAACGATTTTTTCTCTTCCGCGGGCGTTTCATCCCCAGGCGACCTGCTTTCGGGCAGCGGTTCTTCCAACGATAGCTGCGCCAAAGTGCGCGAAGCTTTTTCATATGTCGGCGATTGTGAACCCAGCAGCCGTGCCGGGTATCAGTTTTGTTACGTGAAGATGCGCTCGAACTCAGGCTGCCAGGAATCGAACGGAGTACGGCTGTGCGATTCCGGTGAGGGTACCGCTTTCATTCCAAATGAATGCGTACGCTGACATCATACTCAACTCAAGAGACTCCCATGACAGATGAACTGACGATCTTTTGTACCATTTGCGGCGCTGAAAACCCGGTGAACACCGAAACCTGCGTTTCGTGCAAAGCAGAGCTGGAGCCGCCTCACCCGATCCTGATGGAAGGCGGCGAAATCTATTTACTTCGCTGTACTCAATGCGGCGAACGCCTGCCCGTGGTTGAGACTCAGGGATACGTCTCCTGCGCAGTCTGCGGCTTGACCCACGCCATCATTGCCGGCCAGGGTTACCTGACCGTAACCCCCGCTCCGGGGATCACCGGCAGCAGTTCGATCCAAGATTACCTGGCCACTGAGGTTCAGCAAGTGCCCGCTAACATGCCGCCCTTACCTCAAAGACCCCAAGGTTATCCGTACCAGTCCAATCAGACAATCCCCATACAATGGCAGATAGATACTCTGCGTAAAACCCTTGATCGCAAAGCATCAGAGTTGAAGAAACGACAAAACCGCCGCACCAGGGGGACAGTGATGCTGTTCATGGGATTGATAGTGGATATTCTGGTGATCATCGATGCCGCCAATAATGGATCACTCGGAGATGTTTTTGGACCAATTTTCTTTGTCGGATTTTTCCTGATCTTTTTTATCGGTTTGATCATACTGATCGCGACCGGAAAGCGTAAAGACCACAAGATCGAAGCCGAGATCGCGGCCATCCAGAGAGACCTGCACCAACTGCACAATCCGCAAAACACATATCCGACCCTGGGGGTGAACCGATGAGCCAGGAAGTCTTTTGCATCCACTGCGGCAGTAAAAACCCCGCCGAGGCAGCTTATTGCATGTCTTGCGGCGGCGTGTTACCGCGCATGGAGGCGGATACACCCGCCCAACCCACCCAGATCTCAAACGATGGAGAGCTCAAGTGCCCTTATTGCGATCAGGTTTTTCACCTGGCTGAAGGTGTTACCCAACTGGTTTGCATTCAATGTGCCGCTTCTTTTGAAGTGAAGGTTGTCAATGGGGTAAAACAATTAGAGATTCTGCGATTCGTATAGAAACAACATTTGTTCGTTCCTCAGAATTTTGAAAGCATGAAGAAATAACAAGAAATTCCTTTCATAACCAAACTGAAACCCAAATCCTGCAAGAGCCATCTTTCATTCTCAAGATGGCTCTTATCTTTTGCCGGTTGGAAGCAAGACTATGTAACAATCGAATTTGTAATATTCTTTTGGTAAAATAATTGCACAAATACTTTGTTTGTACTATAATTTTGGTATATATTGTATTAAGAGGAGAAGAATGACTATTAAAATGGTAACGGTAGATGCTTCACAAGTGGATGGATTTAAGATCGAAACGAGATCCAGACAACACATCTCAATTGTTGATCAACCTGTTGCGGGCGGCGGTACAGATGCAGGCCCCACACCCTTGGAATATCTATTCGTCTCTTTGGCGGGATGCTTCATCACCATTGGTCACATCGTGGCAAAACAACGCAGATTGCCAATCCGAAATATCGAAGTCCGCGTAGAGGGTGAACTCGATACCGATGTACTGATGGGAAAAACTGATTCATTGCGCGCGGGCTTCTCGGGTGTCCGTGTTATTACCAAAATCGATGGAGATTTAACAAAAGCTGAAAAGCAAGTTTTTATGCAGGAAGTCGACGCCCGTTGTCCGATATCCGACAATGTCCACAATTTGACCCCAATCGAATTTATTGTGGAGTAAACCATGAAACCTGCCGCGCTCTCCCCTGCCCCCACCGATGAGGATTCTGTTGATCGAACAGTTGGAAAACGCCTGAACGATTTACGAGTAAAAAATGGTTTTACATTAAGAGAGCTGGCGGAACGCAGCAGGTTGAATGTGAATACGCTAAGCCTCATCGAAAATGGGAAATCTTCCCCATCGGTGAGCACATTGCAGCAATTGGCAAGAGCGCTTGAAGTACCAATGACTGCTTTTTTTGCCTCGGAACCGATCAAAAAGAACGTTGTATTTACTGAAGCCATTACCCGCCCCACTCAGCGTTTTGGCAGCACAGAAATGCAGCACCTCGGCCGCGACTTGACCGACAACGCAGTTCAACCATTTGTTATCACCCTGCAACCAGGGATGAGCAGTGGAGATCGGATGATCGTTCATACCGGATACGAATTCGTCTACTGCCTGCGGGGATCAGTGCAATACCAGGTGGATCAACAGAATTTTTCAATGAATCCCGGTGATAGCCTGGTGTTTGAAGCTTATTTACCCCACTGTTGGATAAATGATGGTGAAATCCCGTCTGAATTGTTGTTAATCCTTTATCCGGCAGACTCACACGAAAAACTCGGCGGGCAGCATTTTTCGAACGATATCTTAAAAAAAGGAATAAACATGAAAATCGCAGTAATTACCGATGATGGTGTAACAATTAGCAAGCATTTTGGCCGTGCCCGGTCGTATTTGGTAATCACTATTGAAGGCGGAAAGGTCGTTGGCAAGGAAAATCGCAGCAAACTAAGCCACGATCATTTCCAGGGCCAATCTCATCACGAAGACCATCATGATGAACACCACGGCACAGACCATGCATCTCATGGCCGGCATCTGAGCATGGCTGAGACAATCTCGGATTGCACTACATTGTTATGCGGCGGGATGGGCAGAGGTGCATACGAGAGCATGCGTCAATTAAATGTCCAACCCCTGGTAACCGATCTGGAGAATATCGACGAGGCGGTACAAGCCTTTATCGATGGAAAATTGATCGATCATACAGAATTATTGCACTGATCCATTCATTACAAGAAAAAACTGTTCCAATTGCCGAAGCAAAGAATCAACAGTGATTTTCAAAGGTGATAGCAGTGGGCTTATTCCCGCTCTCTCCGGCAGGTTAGGGAACATTGCGTAACAAACATAATGAGAT
>CAYWCH010000051.1:0-5882 GCA_964456715.1 uncultured Anaerolinea sp.
TGGTCGATCGTGAGATCACAGGCGCTTCTCACTCGAACCGACAATCCGCGTCGGGTGATTTCAGACATGTATGTGATGCGGGGAAAAATCCTCGACCGCAATGATAATATCATCGCGGAATCCAAAGGATTGAAAGGCTCATACACCAGGTACATCCTCTACCCAAGCCTAAGTGCCACTGTTGGCTACAGCAATCCGGATTACGGCCAGACCGGCATTGAAGCTTCGATGGATCCATACCTGCGCGGGGTGAAAGGCAATACATCCTCCGCCACCCTGATCAGCCGTGAACTATACGGGCAATACCCCACCGGTTTGGATATTCGCCTGAGCATCGACCTGGACCTGCAAAAACAGGCAGATACGCTACTCGATGGCACCACCGGTGCTGTGATCGTGATGAACGCCTCCAGCGGTGAGATCCTGGCAATGGCCAATTCGCCCACCTTCGATGCCAACCAGCTTGACACGCAGTGGTCCACCTGGATGCAGGAGGATTCCGCGCCGCTGTTGAACAGGGCAACCCAGGGGCAATACCCCGCAGGTACCGTGACAACTCCCTTCATCCTGGCACGTTATCTGGCTGAAAACACCCTGTCCACCAGCCTCCCTTCGAATTTTTGGATCGTTGGTACAGGTGCCAGTTCCGCCTGCGCGGTGGATCCGGGCACCGATCCTGATTGGCGGTCTTTGATCGCTTCCGGTTGTGCCGGAGCTGCGGTTGGATTAACCCAGGAGATGAATCCCAGCGATATCATCGCGTTTTACAGCGACCTCGGGTTGACTGCACAACCTGAGATCGAGATCGAAAGTGCCGAATCATCGGAATATAGCCCCGTTACCAAGCCCTCAGAATTGTTCCTCACAGACGCGGTGCGCGTCTCCCCGCTGCAGGTGGCTGTGGCGGCTGCAGAAATCACTAACGGTGGGAACGTGGTCAAACCCACCCTGGTGCTGGCATATAAGAACCCAGCCGGTAACTGGACGTTGATCCCGAGAGAATCGCCCACCACAAGCATCCCAAAATTTAACGCAGCCGACGCGGTTTCTTTACTCCAACGCGGCGACAGCCCGATCTGGAGTGTGGTTTCGCTTTCAATGAATCAGGAAAAGACTGTTTCATGGTTTGTGGCCGGGACGCCCACCAACTGGCAGGGTGTGCCCCTGGTAATCGTGGTCACGCTTGAAGACAGCAGCCCGGAAGCTGCCTCTCAGATCGGTCAAGCCCTGGTGGATGATTTGCTGATGAATAAATAACGGGAGTGGTTTTTCACTCCCGTTTTGTTTGCTATTTGATCAACTTCAGGAAATGTCTCTTCCCCACTTGAAGGATCCCTTCCATATCCATGACCTGTGCGGGATCGGTCAGGGTCTTCCCGTCCAGTTTAACGCCATTTTGTTCGATCAGCCGGCGCGCTTCTGATTTACTCTTCGCGAACTCAGCCGCGATCAAAAGGTCGACAAGCGCTTGATTGCTTTCAATTTTCTGTTCCGGAATATCGGTTGGAATGTTGCCCTTCTGGAACATCTCGATGAAATGCTCCTGGGTTTTTTGACCGGCGTCTTTGCCATAAAATGTGGCTGCAATCTCCCTGGCCAATCGCATTTTGGCATCGCGGGGATGGACAGTGCCGTTCTTGACGCCTTCTTCGATCTCCTTGATCTCAGGCGGAGTGAGTGGCGTTACCAGGCGGAAATAGATGGCCATGGCCGAATCCGGAATACTCATCACCTTGCCGAACATGTCATCGGCATCGGTGGTGATGGGAATGTGGTTTCCGAGCGATTTGCTCATCTTCACTGAGCCATCCGTCCCCGGCAGAATGCCAAGGATGATGGCAATATTGGGCAGTTCGCCGAAGCTGGTCATGATCTTGCGGCTGGCTGTCATGATGTTAAAGAGCTGATCGGTTCCACCCACCTGGACATCTGCTTTTAATGCATGCGCGTCAAAACCCTGCATCAATGAATAAAATGTCTCATGCAGGTAAACGGCATCATTCTTCTCCCAGCGCAGCTTGAAATTCTCACGGGTCAGGAACTGCTGAAGAGTGAAGTTGGACGCGATCTTGATCAATTGCTCGAACGATAATCCTGCCAGCCATTCCGCATTGTAACGGACTTGGGTCTTTTGCGGGTCCAGGATGCGGAAAGCCTGATCGGCATAGGTCTGGGCGTTTTTCTGTACCTCTTCCGGCGTCATTTGCGGACGCAGCACATTCTTATCGGAAGGATCGCCGATTAGCGATGTGTAGTTACCCACCACAAAACTGACATCGTGCCCCAATTCCTGGAATTGGCGCAGCTTGCGCATCGGCACGGTATGCCCCAGGTGCAGATCTGCTTTTGTCGGGTCGAAGCCGCAATAAACGCGCAACGGACGTCCTTCCTTCTCGCAAAGGATCAGACGGTCACGCAGCTCGTCAGCCATGGTCTGCTTGAGCTTTTCGTCGCCGTATTCAGTCCCCTGCATTAGCAAGTCGACTTGTTCGTTTATGTTCATAGCGGCCTCCTCTTGGCTGAAATATAAGCCTTGATTATACCAACGCTTTCCAATTTACGAGTGATTCATAAAATTCTACAGCAAATCACCCAATGCCATCTCCAGCTCACCAAACACAAAAGTAAAACCAGCTTCTTGGAGCCGCTTTGGATATACCCTCTGCCTATCCAGGATGATCGTACTCATTTCGCCAAGCACCGTGCGTAAAAGGAACGCGGGGATTCGAATCCAATCAGGACGGTGAATCATCTCTGCCAGCTTCTTTTCGATCGCCTTGGTTATAAATACCCCGCCACCTTTTTGTTTCCAACAAATATCTGATCGCCCTTACCTCATCCTTGATGTGGATCCAGGAGATCCATTGCGTGCCGCTTCCCAACGGCCCGCCAAGGAAGAGCTTGACCGGCAGTAACAGCTTTTGCAGTACACTGCCGCTTTTCGCCAGCACCACGCCGCTGCGGGTAACGATCACGCGCATGTCGGTCCCGGTCAATCGCATGAGTGGCTCCTCCCAGTCCACGCATAAGCGCGCCAGCCAATCCTGCCCGGCTGGTGAGTCCTCATCCATGGGTTGATCTCCGATGCCGTAATAACCAACAGCGCTCGCCTGCACCACCACTGATGGTCTCTTCTTCATCCCATTCAAAGCATCCACAAGCGCATTTGCAGTCTCCACCCGGGATCGGCGTAAGATTTCCTTCCGCTCTTTTGTCCACGGCCTGGCGCCGATATTCTCGCCTGCCAGGTTGATCACCGCGTCACACTTCTCCAGAATGGCCTGCAGGGCTTGACGATTCATTCCGTCCCAATGCACATTAGGGAAATCCAAATGCTCCACCCTGGTGGTGACGACAACCTCATGTCCCGCTGCTGTTAATTCCTCGAATAAATTCTTACTGATAAAACCCCGTCCACCTACAATGACTATGCGCATTATTCTTACCTTTCTCCATTTTTACGCCGTGCTATAATCTTTTGTAATTATGGAAAGCGCGGTATTGATCCTGAATGCCAATTTTGAGCCGATCCATGTTTGTGATCTCAAGCGCGCCATGGGGTTAATGCTCACCAATAAAGCCGATCTTGTTATGAACGGACGCGGTGTCATGCATACTGCCACTGCCGCCTATCCGATCCCCTCTGTGATCCGCCTGCAGAACATGGTCCATGCCCCGCACCCACAGGTGCCCCTCAACCGGCGTGAGATCTTTCGCCGCGACAATTACACCTGCCAGTATTGCGGTAAGGTTGCTCCCATTTTGACGGTGGATCACGTGATGCCGCGTCACCTCAATGGCCGGCACACCTGGGAAAACGTTGTCGCTGCCTGCCCTGGCTGCAACCACCGCAAGGGAGGCCGCACCCTCATGGAATCCGGTATGCGCCTGCTTCATCTTCCAAAAGTCCCTCCGCAGACAGCCTCCTATGTGTTTGCCAGGCAACTATCCGGAAACAGCGAGTGGGTCCAGTTTTTGTCCGGATGGTAAGGTTCAAACCACCTGCATTAGATCTTCCGCCAGTTCGATCTTTCCAGTGAATTTCCTGGCAGCTTCTTCAATCAATTCATCCCGATTTCTACCAGCATCGTAATGGATCATAATCAACCGGCTGATACCAGCCTTTTGAGCGTTGATACCAGCTTGTTCCGGTGAGGTGTGCCCCTTCCCGGGACCGGCAGCTTCCTGTATCAACACATCTGTTCCCAGGCAGAGGCGGTCCAGGTGATCGCATGGTTCTGTGTCGCATGAATAAACAATTTTAATATTCTGATCCTTCAGTCCAACCTTGACCCCAACCGTGGGGATCAAATGCTGAACCGGACCAGTGGAGATACTTAACTCTTCAGTCTCGATCAC
Source organism: uncultured Anaerolinea sp. (assembly GCA_964456715.1). Classification (GTDB taxonomy): domain Bacteria; phylum Chloroflexota; class Anaerolineae; order Anaerolineales; family Anaerolineaceae; genus UBA6107. Next base: position 4,360 of record CAYWCH010000051.1, read on the forward strand.
AGTGGAAATTGCCGAAGCGTCTACCTGTCGGAAATCAACCGGGAACATATTCGCCCAACTCTGCCAGCTAAAAACCTCCAGCAGCTTCTGCGCCCGCTCCAATGTGTAATCAAGTCCATAAACCGGTAATGGCATCGTGCGTTTTCTCAGCCACATGTCCATCAGCAGCAGGGGTAAGGCGCCCATATGGTCGGCATGCGCGTGTGTCAGGATCAGATCGGTGATATCGTTTACCGCCAACCCAGCCCGTTCGATCTTCCCCACGGGATTGTTTCCGCAATCGATCAAAACATTCCTGGATTTGGAACGCACCAGAAGATAAGCGTTTTCCTGTCGTGAATTGGCTATCGCAAATGCAGAGCCTAAAACAATCAAACCGGACATTCGTCCTCCAAAATTAAAGATTCCTACGCTTAATTATACGTAGGAATCTTTTAAAATTTCAAAGCAGTCTATTTCTTTTCTGTCGTTTCTTCGGTTGCCTTTGGTTTTCTCGCAGCTCTTTTCGGTTTTTCCGCGGTAGCTACTTCTGTTTGATCCACCTCAGTCACCTCTTTCACCTTTTTAGGTGCACGGGTGCTCTTCTTCTCACCTTTTGCTTCACCTGATTTGCCAGAATCGTTTACGAGAGTCTTTTGTTCAACTTCTTCTTTTCCGGTAGAATCGGCTGTCTCGGTTACTGGTGAATTATTCAGGCGGTGAAGTGTAAATAAAAATCCCGCGAAAATGAAAACAACCGCCATCAGTGTCTGGTTGATATTGATCCCGGCGATCGGTGAATAATCGATCCGCACAAATTCCAGCACAAACCGTCCAACCGCATAGAACATGAGGTAGACCAGGAAAATGTCGCCATCCTTCCATTTGTTCTTGAAGCGCTTGCCGAGGAACAACAGCAGCCCCATGTTAAGCAGGTTCCAGATGGATTCATACAAGAAAGTCGGATGGTAGTGGGAGATATTTTCGTAACCTGGCAGGCGGTAGCCGGGTTCAATATAGATCGCCCAGGGCAGATTCGACGGCAGGCCGTAGACTTCCTGGTTGACATAATTTCCCCAGCGGCCGATTGCCTGAGCCAGTGCCAGCCCCGGAGCGATCACATCCACCCATTTACCAAAGCTGGATTTCTTCACTTTACAGTAAATGAGCAGAGCAACGGCGCCACCAATCACTGCTCCCGGAATGCCCAATCCACCCTTCCAGACCTTCAGGGCTTCCAGGGGATAGATAAAATAAGGATTCCTGCCATTGATCAATGAAGAAGCCGGCGGCGTGAAGATGTGCCACAACCTGGCTCCAATGATTCCCGCGATCAACACCCACGGAAAGACATCCCAAATGACTTCAGGATCCATTCCATTTTTTTTTGCCAACCTGGCAGCAAGGACGGCAGCCAGGATCGCACCGGTCATGATAATGACGCCATAAAAGTGGATCGTTAAATTTCCAAAAATGGTTATACCTTGAGACATGGCCTTTTCCTATTCACCGGGGATGCTTACTCTGCCAGCATTTGCTTGCGC